>CAXYKQ010000314.1:0-10839 GCA_964277835.1 uncultured Edaphocola sp.
ACCAGGCTAAGATTGACAACTGCCTGCACATTGCTTTGCAGCTATGTGCGAACCTGGCGATCCTGTCTCATCCATTCCTGCCATTCACCGCTAAGAAGATCTGCAAAATGCTCACGGTAGTAGATCGCATGCTGGAATGGGAAAATGCCGGAAAAATGGATTTATTAAAAAAAGGGTATCCTTTACGCGCGCCTGAATTATTATTCCGCAAAGTGGAAGATGCAGAGATCGAAGCGCAAAGAGAAAAATTACAGGCAAATGCAAAAGCTTCTATCATCCTGGCTGAGCCGGAAGCGGCAACAGTAACTTTCCCTGAAATGAAAGAGACCATCGAATTCGGAGATTTTGAAAAAATAGATTTGAGAGTCGGTACGATCTTAGCTGCCGAGAAAGTGAAGAAAGCGGATAAATTACTCCAGCTGCAAGTTGATATGGGATTCGAGCAGCGCACGATTGTTTCCGGTATTGCTTTACACTATGCTCCCGAAGAGGTAGTCGGTCGCCAGGTGGTCGTTGTTGCTAATCTGGCGCCCAGAAAGATGCGCGGTATCGAAAGTGCGGGTATGATCCTGATGGCAGAAGATGCAGAAGGGAAATTGATTTTTGTTAGTCCGGCTTCCATCGCTTTAGCTGGTGGCGGCGTTAGATAGAAGGGTATATAACAGATGATAGCTACACTGATTTCAGATTTTGGTAACGGGGATAATTCGGTAGCCATAGCAAAAGGGATGTTATTGCATCACGTCCCTGAGTTAAGGCTGTTGGACCTTTCACATGCCGTTTCGCCTCATAACCTGGTTCAGTGTAGTTATTTATTAAAAAGTGCTTATCGCTTCTTTCCTAAATTTTCTGTGCACGTTTCCCTGTTCGACGTGATGCACAGTATGCCGGCGACAGTGCTGCTGGCGAAGGTTGAAAATCAGTTTATCATCACAGCTGACAATGGTTTGTTGGGTTTTACCTTTTCCGATGAGAAGCCCATCGTATGGAAATATGAAGACAGTGAATCGAAAAGTTACATTGAGTGGCTGGATAAGGCCGGTAAACTGATCGCCGACCTGGAGCGGGTGAACTACGAGCTCAAATCGGTGAAGTTGATCGCTTATACCCCACAGGTAGAAGTATTTCCTTTAAGGCCTTTGATCAAGCAAAACTCGGTAGAATGTCATGTGCTGCATGTAGACCGTTATGGTAATGTAGTGCTGAACATTACTGAGCAGGAATTCGAAGAATACAAAAAAGGGCGCAATTTCTCCCTGCGCATTCCCAGGCAGATGCCGATCACTTCGATAAGTGACAATTATGCGGAACTCCTCAATGGAATGGAATTTTGTATGTTTAACAGCGCGGGCTACCTGGAGATCGGCATTAAGAATTCCAGTGCATCACAGTTGCTCGGCTTAAAGGCTTTTGTGAAAGACCAGATGATTTATAACACTATCACCATAGAATTCAATTAAGATGATCAGGATCGTTAAAATGCGTTTCCGGCCGGAATGTGTCGAAGACTTCAGGCAACTATTCCAGGAAAGAAAAGAATTAATCCGTGGCCAGGAAGGGTGTACCCACCTGGAATTGCTCAGGGATATCAATGATCCTTCAATATTCTTTACCTACAGTTTTTGGGAAGATCCGAAGTATTTAGAGCAGTATCGTAAAAGCGATTTCTTTGCAGATACCTGGGCCAGGACCAAAGCCTTGTTTGCGGATAAGGCAGCAGCCTGGAGCGTAGCACAGGAAGTAGTACTGCAATAACTCACTTAAAGCAATAAAAAGTAAAACGGCCGGTAAACACCCGGCCTTTTTCTTTTTATTGCTACCGGTAGTGCTTTGCTTACCTTTCCGGTAGTGTGAAAGTTTTCATACTTTAGGATGAATCATGGGTAAATTTTTTTTGATTATTTGCATCGGGTAGTTCCTGGCCGCTATTGCATAGTGATTTTCTAAGTTGTATATTTAGTTTCCTTTTTAAATATTAAATGATGCGTAAATTTTTATACTCCGGCCTTTTGGCTTTAAGTGCTCAAATGTCCTTCGGGCAAAATGGCAACCATCAACCGTATGCCAATTACTGGTTTCCTAATGACCTGCTGAGTTGGACACCTGCGGGCGATCCGTCGTCGGCGTTCAACAGGTCGGCGGTACCCCTGGCTACCCGCTTCGTGGATGCAACTACCGGCTGTATCGCAAATCGTCCGCCAGACCTTAAGTTGGGTTCACTGGCCATTACTAATGCCAATACTTCGGGTAATCCTTCCCAGGGTTATGATCACGCCGCTGAGTATAGTTTTACCTACTGGCAATACCTCGATTATTTCGTGATGTGGGGTGGTTCAGCCGGCGAAGGGCTTATCCTGGCGCCGAATGCTACCTGGATCGATGCGGGGCATCGCAATGGCGTAAAGGTTATGGGAACGGTTTTCTTGCCACCCGTCGCTTATGGCGGACAATTGCAATGGCTGGAAAACCTGTTGCAGACTGATGCAAACGGCAATTATATCGTTGCAGATAAGCTGATAGAGGTAGCGGATTATTACGGTTTTGACGGTTGGTTCATCAACCAGGAAACTAATGGCGGCAATGCCGCACTGGGTGAAAAAATGATTGCTTTTATGAAGTATTATCAGCAGCATAAGAGTCCGGGCCAGGAGATCATGTGGTACGATGCGATGTTGCCTGCAGGTCCGGTAACCTGGCAGCGCGAATTAAATGATGCTAATAAAAGAATGTTCCAGGATGGAACAGACCTCGTATCGCAAACGATGTTCCTGGACTTCGCCTGGAACGCCACGAAACTAAATAATTCAAAAGCAAAAGCCACCTCTTTAAGCCGGAGTCCTATGGACCTTTTAGCAGGTATTGATGTACAGGCCAATGGTTATAATACTAACATAAACTGGAATGCCATCTTCCCTTCAATAGCCAACCCCAATACTTCTGTAGGCTTATACGTACCCAGCTGGACTTTTCATAGCAGCCCCGACAAAAACAATATCCCGTTATTTTACGAAAGAGAATCCCGCTTCTGGATGGGAGCAACAAATAATCCCTGCACTCCGCCAGCTTCTGGCTGGCCCGGATTTGCCAAGTATTATAATGAGAAATCTGTAATCGGACAATTTCCTTTCATTACAAGATTTAACGCCGGCCACAGTACCGGCGGTTTTTGGATCGGCGGAGCACTATCGTCGGCTAAAGGCTGGCACAACCAGAGTATACAGGACATTATGCCTACCTGGCGCTGGAATCGCTCCGGTAGCGGCACTTTGCTGGACGTAGCTTTAGATTTTACTACAGCTTATGACGGGGGCAACTCAATAAAAATCAGTGGTAATTTGAACGCAGCGAATACCACGACCGTGAAATTATATAGTACCAAATTGCTGGTCAATAGTACTGATGCGGCCTTGAGGATCAGGTATAAAAAGCCGGCTGCCGGCATATCGAATATGAAAGTCGCCATAGCTTTTGCCGATGCTCCGCAGACCCTGGTATATTTCAACACCGACCCGGCAGGTAGTGATTGGACTACGGACACGCTGTCTCTGGCTAATTACCAGAACCGTACGATAGCAATGATAGGATTACAGTTCGAAGGCAACGATGCCAATTACGAGATCAACATCGGGGAGTTGGCGGTTTTTAACCAGAATATGGTCGCGGCTCCTGCCGCGGTCACCGGCCTGACTTTACAGGAGTATGCTGCCTGTGACCTGGCAGAGGTCGAGGTGAGGTACCAGCATGCTGCGGCTACTGATATCTGGTATTATGACGTATACCGTGTATTGGCAAATAATCAAATGGTATGGCTGGGACGTACGCCCAACAACGCTTTTTATGTGAAGAATATTCAAAGAGAGGGTTCCGAAACCCAAGCCACCATAAGGGTGATAGCGGTAAATACTTCCGGGATAGCTTCCGCGCCGGCCGATCAAAGCTTTACCTGGCCACCGGATTCAGGCTTGGGAACGGAGTATTATTTGGCACTGAACGGGACAGATGAATACGTTGATGCCGGCAACCTTTCTTTGTCAGGAAATGCGATGAGCATAAGTGCCTGGGTTAAGCCCGGGTCATTTAAAACAAATAGTCCCTTTATCTCCAGTATAGCCGGTATAGAAAACGGAGAAGGCAATACGGCGATGATCAGGTTCGGAGATGCTTCCATACCAAAAGATAAAGTTCAATTTGTATTAAGCATAGATGGGCAGGCTAAAAAGCTAAGCTCGAACACGGCCGTTGCTGCCGGACAATGGCATCATATCGCAGCTACTTATGACGGAACGGCGATGAAGATTTTTATTAATGGAGTGGAGGATGCAAGTCTGAATGTGAGCGGTGCTTATACGGCAAATGGAAATTTCTTTTTAGGTCGTAACAGCGCTAATGACCGCTGCCTGCATGGTAGCCTGGATGCGGTGACCTTGTGGAGCAGAGCCCTGACTGCTGCTGAAATACAGGCAGGCACCTGTACGGTTCCGGCTACTGCAAATGGTTTATTGGCCAACTGGACTTTTGATGATTGCCCGTCGGTGATCGTGGATAAAGGGCCTGGCCGGTACCTCGGGCAGCCCATAGGACTTGATGCAACGAACTGGATAGCCGGAACCGGTTGTACACCTGTCAGCGTCCGGAATCAAAATAAGCCGGGAGGTATTGTATTACATCCAAACCCGGTTAGCCAGGGAACGAAACTAAATATCACTTCCACGGAAAAATTGGATATGACCATCCGGGTATTAAGTAGGGAAGGCAAGCTTCTTTTCAAAACCACGTATAGCGGTACTCATGTAACGCTACCCACAGAGCAGCTGACGCCGGGTGTTTATATGTTGCAGATAAACGCGGGATCAAAAGGCTCCTACCAAAATAAATTTATCGTAAAGTAGTTGTTATAAACAACAAAAGCGCCTGTAAATTATTTTTACAGGCGCTTTTGCTATCCCAAAATTACAAGCTGAAATATTCCAGGATATATTCTTTGAGCAGTTGCTCTTGTCCTTCCAGCGTTGTTTCTGGAACAGCCTGTAGCTCTTTATAATGCGGCCAACCCTCTTCATCGTATCCTGAAAATTCATAATAACCCCCGGCACTCAATACGGTACAAACCGCGATATGCATCAGGTCTTGTTTTTCTTCTTTGGAAAATTTGTGTTTTGGGGTGCGCCCCTGGTATTCATTGATACCGATCAGGTAAAGTAATGCCTCCATGTTAGGCAACTTACCGAATCGCTCTGTCAGCATCGCTTCTAATGCGGTCCAGCGCTGTTTGAAATCTTCTGTATGTTGAATCATTATAATTTATAATTAAAGGGCAAAGATAGCCGCAATATTTCAAAATCTTATCGGGATAAACATGGCTTGGTCAGTACAGTCAAGCTTAGTTGTCATTAAGACAAATCATGAAAACCAGAGATCATACAAGAGATACTACTGCAAAAATACTACTCCGGCATCTTTACCGCCTTATTTTATGCTCACTAACCTTTCAGCCAGGTGAGGAAGTCGGTCATTTTTTCTTTACTGACAAGAATGTCTTCGTCGAAATCAAATTGCAAGGTGACGGAAATTTTCCGGGAAAGGGTTTGGCTCACCTCTTTGATCGCTTCACGGTTCAGGATATTTTGCCGGTTAGCCCTGTAGAAATCCCGGCCGCAACTTTGCTGTACTTCATCCAGTGACTTGTTGATGTAATACACCTTATGATCAAAGGTCATCAGGTGAGTTACCTCATTTTTGATGTAAAACAAGGCAATATTTTTAAGCTTTACAGGGATCACTTTGTCCTGTTGGTACACCAATACGGACCCGGAATGCTCACTTTGACGGTTTTGCAGCAAGTCTAATACTTTGTTCAATGAATGGTCTTCCTCGTGATGAAAAGAATCTTTCAGTCTTTTGAATTTTTCTATGGCTTCTGCTATCTTGTCTTCATTAAAAGGTTTGAGGATATAATGAATGCCGTTTGTTTCAAAGGCGGTTAGCGCATATTCATCGTATGCCGTACAAAATACGATCGGCGCATTTATCGGGACCTGTTTGTAAATTTCAAAACTCAAACCGTCACCTAATTGAATATCGCTGAAAATAAGATCGGGCTGGGGGTTATTGCTAAAATACGCAACCGCTTCTTTTACGGAGCTCAATATTTTTATAATGTGGCAGTCCTGGTTGTTATCGGTAATGATATCCTTAAGATCCTCTGCGGTGAGGCTCTCATCCTCTATTATGATGATATTCATGATCAGTGTTTGACGATTTAAATTTATTGCTTACCTTTTTCGCTGTATTCCTTTGGGAGCAGACATTTAGCAATCTCTTCCCTGGAGAATTTGCTGCGGCCATTATCAAGGATCTGCAAGCTGATGGAATAGATTTGGCCCTCCACTTTAATGATGGGCGGTTCCCCGTCCAGGATTTTATACCTTTCCCTGAGCATATTATGACCATTCCCCGTAGATACTTCCAGGTTTTTTTTGATCTGTATATTGTTACTCACCTTGATAAAATTACCTTCTCTTTCTATTTTTATATACAGCGGGTTGTCTTTGGTGAGCTCATTATGCTTGATCGCATTTTCCAGTAGCGGCTGAAGTGAGAAAAAAGGTAATTTCTTTCCCAGGACAAAGTCATTTTCCTTGATATCCACCTTGTATTGTAAGGCTTCCCCGAACCGGATGCGTTGCATTTCCATATAGTCATTACATACTTTAAGTTCCTCTTCTATAGTGGCGACGCCACTTTTGTTATTAGAAATAGACACCCTCAGGAAGTCGGATAAGCGCAGCAGGTAAGCTTCGGCACTTTTAGGGTCCTTACGGATCAGTGATTTCAAAATGTTCAGGGCATTAAAAAGAAAATGCGGTTGTATTTGTTGCTGCAGGAGCTGGTTGACGGCTTCCGAATTAGAAGCCTTTAGTTCGAGGAGCTCCAGTTGAATGCGGCTTTTCTCGTACTGGTGCAACACAAAGTTTTGGATCAGGAAAATGAAGGAGAAAACAACTAATGTGGCATAAAGCATAAATACAGATAAGCGCCATCCCTGTAACTCAGGGGTTTTGTGCGCAGATAGCACCATGCCGTTTTTATTCATCCATTCGACTACAGAGTAGTGAAGGAAAAAGAAAACGAGGCTACAGCAGTAACCGATAGAGAAAGTTTTTTTCCAGATCCGTTCTGAACTGTTTTTACGCTTCTGGTCAAAATAATAAAGCAGGAAAGTGTTGATAGAAAAGATGACAAAAAACAGGGTGGACAGAGAGATGGCCCTGTAGGCCAGGTTGTCCAGGTTGAAATCCTGTAATGAAGTAATCAATAAAGTACCTAACAAGAAGCACAGAAAAAGCTTTCCACTTTCTCTGATCAGTATGCTTAAAGGTATTTTATTGGGCAATTGCTGGGGCATTTTAAATTTTTCTTTGGTTAAATGTAGGCATTATTTCCGGCTATTCCGGGATTTTAGGCTTTAGCTAACAGGCAGCATGCCATGAACGATACACTCCATGACATGCTGCTGAACAAAAATGATTAATGTACTTTCTCGTACTCTTCTACATAATCGGGATTCTCTTCATAAGCTTCAGTCATTAAAGCCGGGTAATTTACTTTTTTACTTTTTCCGAAACGTCTGCCGATACTGTCAAAGACGGAGTAGACAACCGGGACAATGATCAGGGTAAGGAATAACGAGGATAACAAACCTCCTATGATCACCATCGCCAGGCCTCTGTTCATATCCGCTCCGTCACCTTGGGCCATAGCGATAGGCACCATACCGATTACCATAGCGATAGTGGTCATCAGGATCGGGCGGAAACGGGCGTGGTTGGCGGCCATAAGCGCATCATAAGTGCTGTAGCCCTCTTCTTTCCTGTGATTGGCGAAATCGACCAGCATGATCGCATTCTTTGCCACCAGTCCGATCAACATGATGATACCGAGTATCGTGAAGATGTTCAGTGTCTGGTTGAATAAAGCCAGGAATAATAAGGCTCCAATAAAAGAGAGCGGGATGGAAAAGAGGACCACCAGGGGTGTTGCAAAGTTGTTATACAGTGCTACCATAACCAGGTAAACCAGTAATATCGAAGCGACCAGGGCGGTTCCCAGGGATCCAAAGCCCTCTTCCTGGTTTTCTTTATTACCACCCCAGGAATAACTGACACCCGGTTTCCTTTGTATTTTGTCAAATTTGGCTTGCCATTGATCTGCCACTGTTCCCAGCGGCTGACCGACTACCTGGCCTTCTATTGATACAGAGGGTGATTTATCTCTACGCTCGAGCAATGTAGGGCCTGAACTGAAACTTACATCAGCAAATTGTTCTAATTTGATTTTATTGCCTTGTTGATTGACAAATTCCAGGTTCCGCACATCATCAATCTTTGCCCTGCCTACCTCATCATAACGGATATTGATATCATACTCACGATCACCGGCACGGTATTTAGCGTCGGTGTTGCCGGAAAATGCTGTTTGCATCGCCATCCCTACCGTTGCAACATTCAAGCCCAGCGAAGCCATTTTATCCCGGTCTACTTTTACATTGATCTCTGGGTTTCCATCCTCGGAGGTTAACTTGATACCGGTTGCGCCGGGAATCGTACGTAATGAATCTGCAGCCATACTGGCAAATGCCATAGCATCTTCCTGGCTGGAACCAATTACCGTTAATTTAAGCGGCGCCTCTTCCGCACCCATCATACCCATAGCTACCGTTTTGACCTTCGCGCCCACCAATACTTTTTCCATCTCGCGGATCAGTTTAGCCGCATACACCTTCGGAGATTCCGCTTTCGTTTGTTTGTCGGTCAGGAATACCTGGATTTCTGATTTATATTTGGTACCGGTTACCGACATCATACCGCCGGAGGACTGGCCTACCGTTGTGATGATTTTTTCAATTTCAGGTTTCCTCGATAAATAGCTTTCTGCGGTTTGGGTCATAAAGTTGGTCTGCTCAATAGACGCATCCTTGTTCAGCTCAATCTGTAGCAGGAATTCCCCCTTCTCACTGGCCGGGAAAAAGTCGCCGCCAATATATCCTAACCCCACCAGCATAATGGAGGAGCAAAACAGGACGAGCGTTAAACCTATCGTAGCCAGTTTGGTTTTCCGGTTTTTCAAAGACCACTTCAAAATATTACCAATACCATGAGTAAGTTTATTCAGACCGCTTTCAAACGCATTAATGAGCCTTCCGAAAAAGTTTTTAGAGCTGATGTGCTCCAGCTTTCCAAATCTCGAATACAACCACGGCACGATAGTAAAGGAGACCAGCAAAGAAAGCAATGTTGACACCATCACCGTTACCGTAAATTGGCGCAGGATATCGGACACCAAACCGGTAGATAGGGATATCGGTAAGAATACGACCACGATTACCAGGGTGATTGCGGTAACGGTAAACCCGATTTCTTTTGCGCCGTCATACGCTGCGCGTACCTTATTTTTGCCCATTTCCATGTGGCGGTGGATATTCTCGATAACCACGATAGCATCATCCACCAGGATACCCACAACCAGGGAGAGGCCAAGTAAAGACATCAGGTTTAAGGTGTACCCAAGGAGGTAAAGAACTATAAAAGTGGCGATCAGGGACAACGGAATCGCAATCATGGTGATTGCCGCGTTCCGCAAACTATGGAGGAAGAATAACATGATGACCCCTACCAATACAATCGCCAAGACAAGGTCGAACATTACATTGTTTGCTGCATTCAGCGTATAGTCAGAGCTGTCACTCGCCACATCTATTTTGACGCCCTGCGCAGCGTAATCCTTTTCAATGCCACTTATTAATTGGCCGTTTTTATTTTTTTCCGCGATCGTTTTCTTTACTAATTTAGAAACAGCCACCGCATTTGCATCCGACTGTTTAAATACCTGCAATAAGATCGTATTCTTTTTGTCGATACGGGCAATTTTTTCCGCGTCTTTTACACCATCCTGCACATCCGCCACATCGCTCAACCTGATGGGCACACCGGCCGGAGTCATTATCTGCAGGTTACGCATTTCATCCAAAGAGGTGAATTTACCGGCAAGACGGATCGTGGTCTGATTGTCCCTTGTTTTGATACTACCTGTAGGGAAATCCATATTGGACGCCGCAATTAATTGTTGTACCTGGTTAATGGTCATGCCATATCCTTTCGCTTGCTCCGGGTTAACGCTTACCTGGATTTCGCGTTCCTCGCCGCCAAGCATGTCCACTTTGGCCACCCCGTCAATCCGGGCAAAAACTGGTTGTATCTTTTGGTCTAAAAGATCATACAATTCTTTCTCGGATAGATTGGAAGTTACAGAAAGGTTCATAATGGCTACATCATCCAAAGAGAACTTATTTAATGAAGGCGCCTTGGCATCTTCGGGCAGGTCATTAATGACCGCGTTGATTTTCCTTTGTGCATCGGTCAGTAAGAAGTTGACGTCGGCATCATTATTCAAGGTGATCACCACGACGGAGACTCCTTCTAAAGAAGTGGACTCAATTTTCTTCACACTTTCAAGGGATGAAACCGCATCCTCAATTTTTTTAGTGACCGAATTCTCTACCTCTGAGGGAGCGGCGCCCGGGTAAACAGTTGAAATGGAGATTACTTTCACTTCAAACTTCGGGATCAGCTCATAACCCATTTGGGTGTAAGAAAAGAGCCCTCCCAGTGTAAGCAGTATAAACAGTACGATGATTATACTGGGTCTTTTTATCGATACTTCAGCTAATTTCATTATTTATGTTTAAAGTGTTTTTTACTTGATGATTTCAATAGGGCTGCCGTCCAGCAGGTTGATCTGGCCGGTGGTAATTACAGATGCTCCGCTGGAGATTCCGGAAAC
>CAXYKQ010000315.1:0-3444 GCA_964277835.1 uncultured Edaphocola sp.
CATAATATTCTCCCCCGCTTTAGCTTCCCATATTTTACCCCTTTGTCCCTTCCCGGCGGTTTGTTCCAGCGCCCAGACCACATCGCCATGATGTGCCAATCCGTCCTCCAGTAAGGCAATGGCATAGTTATTGGTACTATCAATAATATCAAGGGCATACAGCCATTTTGGGTTAGGTTTAACAGTTTGTATTGTCAAAAGATTTCTTAATTTTGAGCGCAATATAAAAATATATATTTTTAATTTTCAATAACTTTCTTCAAATATTGGACAAACAATCAGGAACGGCTAAAAAAGCCGTTATAAAAAAGGCACAACAACGCATCAGCAGAGATAGCGATATTTTCAAAACCATCATCAAAGCAATACAGGATAAGAAAGGGGAACGCGTCGTTTCACTTGATTTAAGAAATATCGAGGAGGCCGTAGCCGACTTTTTTATTGTCTGTGACGCCCAAACACATATACAGGTACGCGCTATAGCGGATTTCGTAGAAGCAGAGGTGCACAGGATCTGCAAAGAAAAACCTTATCATTCGGAACTTAGCCAGCAATGGACCCTGGTAGATTACGTTAATATTGTCGTACACGTTTTCCAGACAGAAGAGCGTAGCTTCTACGATATTGAGAGCCTGTGGATGGATGCGGAAAAAGAGCGCCATGATGAAATAGTGCCCGATTCGAAAGGAAATAAATAGCAATGAGTAATCTCTTATAATAGTTTTAGATTTTTAGCATGGAAAATAATAAACGTCCCGATTCGCCATCGAACCCGAACGGCAACAACCCGGGAAAGAAGCCCAGGACTAATTTTTACTGGATTTATGTGATCATACTCGGGATACTGATAGGAATGCAGTTTTTAAGCGGCGGTTTCAGTTCCGATGATCAGCAACCAAAGTCCTTCCTGGATTTCAAGACGGACCTCCTGGCGGACAAAGTTGCCAAAGTAGTCGTCGTCAATAACTCTTTAGCGGAAGTATATTATAACAAACCGCAGCAGGAAGAGAAAAAAGGAAACGATCCTTACGCTTTCGTCAAAGGTAATAATGAAGCAAAGTATGACTATGCCTTTAATATCGGCAAATTTGAAGTCTTCAATGAGAACTATAAGGCGGTAATGGAGCAAATGAAGGCAGAAGGGAAGAAAGAAGTTCCGGTCTATAATGCGGAGCGAAGTAATCCATGGGGATTCCTTGCGCAGCTGATCTTACCTGCGGTAGTATTGGTAGCCCTTTGGCTGCTGGTATTCCGTAAAATGGGCGGCGGTGCGGCCGGTGGTCCCGGTGGCGGTATCTTTAGTATAGGTAAGTCGAAAGCACAGCTTTTTGAAAAAGGAGCCATGGTCAATATTACCTTTAACGATGTAGCCGGCCTGGACGAAGCAAAGGTGGAAATTATGGAAATCGTTGATTTCCTTAAAAATCCTAAAAAATATACGGCATTGGGTGGTAAAATTCCGAAAGGCGCTTTATTGGTGGGGCCTCCCGGTACCGGTAAAACTTTGTTGGCCAAAGCGGTAGCGGGTGAAGCCCAGGTCCCGTTCTTCTCTATGTCCGGTTCCGACTTCGTGGAAATGTTCGTAGGCGTTGGTGCCAGCCGCGTAAGAGACTTGTTCAAGCAAGCCAGGGAAAAAGCACCCTGTATCGTATTCATCGACGAGATCGATGCGATAGGTCGTGCGAGGGGAAAAAATGCCGTTATGAGCAATGATGAAAGGGAAAACACCCTCAACCAGATGCTGGTGGAAATGGACGGTTTCAGCGGCGACAGCGGCATTATCATGCTGGCGGCGACAAACAGGCCCGATGTATTGGATGCGGCCCTGCTGCGCCCGGGGCGTTTTGACCGCCAGATCTCTATTGATCTCCCGGATGCAAAAGGAAGAGAAGCCATCCTGAAAGTACATTTATCAAAAATCAAAATCTCCAGCAACCTGGACATCAGGAAGCTGGCTGAACAAACACCGGGATTTGCCGGCGCCGATATCGCCAATGTATGTAATGAAGCGGCTTTGATCGCGGCAAGAAATGGCAAAAACGAAGTGGATATGCAGGACTTTAACGATGCGATTGACCGTATCATCGGAGGCCTCGAGAAAAAGAGTAAAATAATTTCTCCTGATGAGAAAAAAGTAATCGCCTTCCATGAAGCCGGGCATGCCGTAGCAGGCTGGTTCCTGGAACATGCACATCCTTTGGTAAAAGTGACGATCGTTCCCAGGGGTACTGCTGCATTAGGTTTTGCACAGTATTTACCTAAAGAAAAGTACCTGACTTTAACCCAGGAACTACTGGATGATATGACCATGACCTTAGGAGGCCGCGCGAGTGAATCGATCTTCTTCGGGAAAATCTCAACCGGTGCCTTAAGCGATCTGCAACAAGTTACCCGTACCGCTTATGCCATGGTCAGTATTTACGGCATGAATGATAAAATCGGCAACATTTCCTTTTATGATCCTCAAAACGATAACGGGTTCCAGAAACCTTACAGCGAAGAGACCGGTAAGATCATCGACCAGGAAGTTAAAAACCTTTCCGACCAGGCTTACCAGAGGGCATTGAGCTTATTGACAGAAAAAAGAAGAGAAGTAGAGATCATTGCGGAGGAGTTGCTGAAAAAAGAAGTGCTATACAAAGATGACCTGGAACGGCTGATCGGTAAACGCCCTTTTGAAGAACATACATTTGTAGATATCACTTCAACAGGAGCAACACCTGTGAACATGCCCAATGAGGATACTACAGGATCAGGCACAAGCGAAAGTTAATCACAACAATTTCCAAATACAAAAGCACAGCTCCCAGAGTTGTGCTTTTTTTGCCTGATACAGACGTTGGGATCAAACCGTCAAAAAAGTGCATCCAAACCAAAATCTTGTAGACAGATAGTTACATCCTTTCGCGGGAATGTCCCTGCTGCTCCAAATGAATTATTTCTTTTACCGGGCTGAAGCTTGCGATACTGAGATAAGAAACATGATACTTAAATTAAAGCAAGAATCTAAAGCCGGGAAAGCCCGATGGACGGAGTCCGGATGGTAAATAGTACCGGCATTGCCCGGGTATATGCTCCGGGTAAAAGAAAGAAAGGCATTCAGAAAGCCGCCTTTTCAGATTCAGGTCGCACTGTTTAAGCTGCGGCAAATACACTATCTTTGAAGCTCATTAAAGAAAAGAACATGGGCATATTTCCTAATAAAACCAGCGATCTGTTGCCAAAGGCGGAAGCCGATGAAGTTGTGGCCGCTATTAAAAAAGCAGAAGCGATCACCTCGGGAGAGGTAAGGGTGTTTATAGAATCCCGCTGCAGCTATGTGGATGCCGTAGACCGGGCCTGGGAGATATTTGCGCAATTGAAAATGCAGGCTACAAAAGAGCGAAACGCTGTGCTGGTCTATATGGCGCTGCTGGACCGGCAGATTGCCATTATCGGCGATGA
>CAXYKQ010000316.1:0-33956 GCA_964277835.1 uncultured Edaphocola sp.
TTATTGTACTAATTTAGATTTGATGATATCAAGGTTCGCCTGTTTCTTGCCATTACGACTGTTAATCGAGGTGGCGGTGTGGTAGGTATGACTTTCCAGGAAGCGCTCCTGAAGCTTATTCCAGTCCCGCTCGTTGGTAATAATCCCGAACATGGCCAGTTCATCGTACAGTTTATCCCCGATCGTAAAAAAATCATCGCGGCCCAGGTAATCCAGGTCTGCATCCGCAACAATCTGCTCCAGGTGGTTCGTTGGCGCCTGCGGGATCTTTGTCGCCATGATCATTCCTTTAATCGCGTCGATCTGCGCCTCGTTGTAGCCGAATTCAGGCAGGTAAGTTGCTGCAATCTCGCAGGACTTCTGCTCGTGTTCTTTAGCCCCGAATAAGAAACCGGTATCGTGGAAAAGGGCAGCGGTTTTCAGTAAGATCAATGCTTCCCCGGAAATGCCTTCACCGGCAGCAATCCGGACGGTAGCGTCAATCACATCCAATACATGTGCCACGCTATGGTAAGAGAGGTGCTCCGGCAGTTCCTCCTGTAGTTTTTGAATAATTACTTTATTGACAGCCTGGTAATCCATGGTTCAAAATAAATTAAAATTTAGGAATCTTACAGCGTATTTTCCGCTTACTTTTTATTTTCTACAAAATACATGTCCATTTCGCCTTTGCCTTTTACCTGCAGTTTACCCCGGTAGCTACAGGTAAAGGTATCTTTGACCAGCAACTGAGTACCTTCTGAAATATTGACCTTCCCGGGAACGGAGTTTTGCTCCATGCGTGCCGCCGTATTAACCGTATCACCCCAGATGTCAAAAGCAAATTTCTTCACCCCTACAATGCCCGCGATTAACGATCCGGAATGAATGCCAATCCGGATATCCAGGCCATAAGGCAACTCTTTTTTCCGGGCTTCCACGAAAGCAAGTATATCCAGTGCGGCAGCTACCGCATTGGAGGCATGATCCGCATTTTTTACCGGCAACCCGCTTACTGCCAGGTAGGCGTCGCCAATAGTTTTGATTTTCTCCAGGCCATGCTTTTCCATGATCTGGTCAAAAGCTGTAAAGTTCGTATTCAGTTCAGCGAGTAATTCATCTACCCCTAAATGTTCGGCGGTCGCTGTGAAGTTGACAAAATCGGTAAATAGCACTGAAACTTCATCATAATACTGCGCTTTTGATTCCCCTTTTTCCTTCAACTCTTCGGCTACCTCCTGCGGCAGGATATTTAATAATAAATCGTCTGACTTTTGCTTTTCGACTTTCAATTCCTTCGTTCGCTCCGCCACCTGCAGTTCCAGCTGCTCGTTTTGGCTTTCAAGGATCTGTTGTTTTTCTCCTGACAGCCTTTCCACTTCATCCAGCTGCTTCTTCAGCCGGTTACTGGTACTGGAAAACTGCCAGGCCAGGTAGGCCGAGATCGAAATGGGGAAGCTGACCAAAAGCACCAGTAACATAGAGCCCAGGGACTTCCCCACCCAGCCTGTAGAGGTATCTAATTGACCGTTATTAACGATGAGGCCGAAAATAACGATGATCAGCACACAAAAGAAGAGCAGGATGCCGCCACCTACGATAAAGGCTGCCCGCTCTCTGCGGAACATCGCCCGGATAATCATAATAAACCCTTCGATCACTACAACTATTACATAAAGCGCTAACGCCAACGCTCCGACGTAAATATCCAGCTTGTAAATAATGGGTAGCAGCAGGGCAATGACCAGCAGGAAGTAAAATCGAGTCTTACGCCTGCCAAAGAGATCGTTCACGAAACCGGTAATGGACAAGCTAAAAATCAGGAATCCGTAAAATAACCAGCTCGTCGCATTGCTGGAAGCCGTAAAATCCCGGCTGTTCGTCATTATAAATGCGGTATGAGTCAAAAAAGCTATAGCTGCATTATAAAGGCCAAAGTACAGGTTGTATAATGCCTTACGATAAAAAGCAAAAAGCAGCAGGTGCATGAAGCTTAACGCAACAAACACACCGGTAATCAACATCAAAACGGTAATACTTTCTTCCCGGTCGGGGATATAATAATCGTAAAAACTATTGGCTTCAAAAAATGCAATACTTGGCCCACTGTTACGCCGTTGCTCTTCCGCTACCAGGCTATTATCAAAACGCAGGGCGAAAGTGTGCCAACCGGTGTCTTTTAAAGAAAACAGGAAAGGAACAGTGAGGCCGGTCTTATAACCCCCTATATCTTTTGCCCCGACCGTTCCCGCCGTGCACAGCAAGCTCCCGTCGAGATAGAGTTCTGAGGCACCCTTCTGCCGGATTATGATACTTAATGGCTTGTATAAAACCGAAGTATCTACCCGGAAATGATAGCGTAGCCAGGCAATGCCGCTATAGGAGGTATCATTTTTGGTAGCCTTTAAGGTCCTGGCATTAATGCTGTCCCAATCTGTATCCGGCCAGTCCGTTTGTTTATATCGAGGATCATCGCCCGGTTTAAATTTCCAATACTCGTTAAAATTAAAACCTTCCCGGAAACTGTCTATTGTCTGCACCGCCGGTAAATCCTGTTGTGCAACGCTTTGTTGAACCAGTAAAAGCAACAATAAACATTTAAGCGCAATAAAATATCTCATCATATTAGAATGTAGGCGAGCGCTGTGCGCACAAAACAATGGTTAAAAGTACAAAAAATGCCATAAGCATGATCCCGCTGATACGGTTAATCATTCAGGCTGATCGACGAAATACATATCCATTGCTCCTTTTCCTTTGACTTGCAGCTTACCCCGGTAAGTACAATAAAAGAAATCTTTTACTAAAAGCTGTGTGGTTTCAGAAATATTCACTTTGCCTGGCGCGGAACTTTGCTCCATACGCGCAGCCGTATTTACCGTATCGCCCCAAATGTCAAAAGCAAATTTCTTCACTCCTACAATGCCCGCGATCAGGGAGCCAGAGTGAATCCCGATCCTGATATCCAGGCCAAAGGGCACTTCTTTCTTCCGGGCTTCCACGAAGGTTAGTATATCCAGTGCCGCCGCTACGGCATTTACTGCATGTCCTGTGTTTTTTACCGGCAGCCCGCTCACTGCAAGATAAGCATCCCCTATGGTTTTTATTTTCTCCAACCCGTGCTGCTCCATAATCTGGTCAAACGCCGTAAAGTTCACATTCAACTCCGCCAGCAACTCGTCCACCCCTAATTGCTCAGCAATCGCGGTAAAGTTCACGAAATCGGTAAATAACACAGAGACTTCATCATAAAACTGTGCCTTGGATGCACCTTTTTCCTTCAACTCTTCCGCTACTTCCTGGGGTAAAATATTCAGCAACAGGTCGTCTGATTTCTGTTTTTCAAGTTGCAGTTCTCTGGTGCGTTCTGATACCTGGAATTCTAATTGCTCATTTTGATGTTCCAGTATCTGCTGCTTTTCCCGGGATAGGGAAGCAACGTTTTCAAGTTCTTTACTCAGTGCTTTGCTCGTAGTGGAAAAGCGCCAGGCCAGGTAGGCAGAGATCGACAAAGGAATGCCCAAAACCGCGGAAAGTGTAAAATAAGATAAGGTTGCATTAAAGCTGACCGTACCCCTGATCAAGGAAACCGCCAGCAGGGTAAACGTAAACAATAAAAAGTAAAGTACACCGCTGCCCAATATCAAAGAACCCGGCACTTTTTTTAATAAGGCAACAATGATCATGACGATGGTATAGATAATTGAGCAGGCCAGTAATACCCAGATAAATACGGTTGTCAGATCGAATACATTGTAGGCATCCATAAATGCAAACAGTAAGGACAAGATACAAAGGACCGTTATCGCCCTTAAGGTCTTCTTGTTTTTGCTGAATACATAGGAAATAAATGCACAAAGCGAAAAGCAGCTGATGATGGGTGCAAAATTGATGATAGTATTATAATAGTAATCAAACTGCATGCTTACCGAATTATAGTAAACATAAGTCGACATCAGGCTTAATGCGATACTAAATGTAAAGATGGCAAAAATGAGGTTAGCCTTTTCCTTTTTATAAAAAAGAAAGAACAGGAGATGCACCAGGAATAACGCGAAGAATAAAGCTCCCAAGCCCAGCAGAACCCCACCGGCAAACATACTGCCATACCTGGACTGATGAAAGTGATTGAGCGCATCATCCACCCGAAATGCAAATGATCTTGGGTTGCTGTAAATCGTTTCGGCACTGCTCTTAAACCGTATGGCTACCTGGTGATCACCGGTATCCTTAAAATTGAGTAAAACAGGATTTTTTTTCAGGTATTTATAGATGCCTTTCCTCCCGGCAACCGGCATTTGACCCAGTGCCGCCTCTAATTTGCCATCTATGTAAAGCTCCAGCGCTCCTTCAACATCAAATATCATCATAAAGGGTCGCGACGACATACTGCTGTCTATGTGCAATTTGAAGCGATACCAAATGATATTTAATGCACTTTTGTGGTCAATGCGGCTATTGCTGTCTACCGGCCATTCAGTATCGTTAAAATCCTTTTCGGCAAAAGCAGGATTGTCTTCATGGCTGACTTTGAATACATGCCGCAGCATCTTGGGGGTAAAGGAATAATGGATGCTGTCAAAATCACCCGGCCCTGATTTCGGTACTTTTACGATTAAAGTATTTCCTTTAAAGTACGATTGTGCCCCGGCTGTCGAGGTAGCCAGAAACAATAACAGATTTAACAGAATAAGAGAATAAAACAGTTTTTTCATCATGCTATTAATGGATCTGAAATATGCATCGAAAGTTACTATTTAATTCGGCTATTCTCTAATTCTGCTACATTTATATTTATTTGATAATTGGTTTGCGGCAGTTGGTCACCGTCGCAACATAAACCTTATGGGCATCTGTATCTGGTCGCCTTCTTTGCACAATACTACCTCCCAGATCCCCTGCTCCCGGAAGCGGGCTGCAAGCTCTTCGGGCTGTATATAAGGATCGTTCCATAGGCTAACGGTGATCACCTGCCCGCTCCGGAGCCGGAGTGCCGGCACGTCCTGCTCTAAGCGAATCCTTGCCTCCGGGGAACTATACCCATCGTTATCGCCCGCTTTGAGATTTACTAATTTTGCTTTCGCCCATGTACCGGATATTTCGGGTAAGATATATTGAGCAGCCATTTTTTTAAAATAGCCGGGAGCTGAAATCGCCGCTATGAAAGGAGTATCGGCTATCGTAAAGCCTGAATTTTCCAGCCAGTAATACCTCTCTTTTTCCTTACCTGATTTGTTTACAGCCACTTGTTTGTCTTCCAACAAGTAGAGGCCCATTACTGTTCCCGGCTGCCAAACTATTGCGTGATTTTCCAGCCATGCCCTAAACTTTCTTTGTTCCGTTTTGCCTTTGTAACAAGCAATCGGCTCAAAAGCAACTTCCTGTATTGTATATGCACCCATAGTGTCCCTTACCTCGGTATGGCCTACCCGTACCAGGCATACCAGGTCAGCTGTAGCATAGTTGGTCAAGTGATTCGCATAATACCAGGTGCTATCGTTAGCTTCCTGTGCCTTTGACAGGAAGCCGGACAATAAAAGCCACACGGACAACAGTATTTTTCTACACATCGTCAATACCATATTTTGCCAGCTTATTGTATAAAGTGGTACGGTCGATATTCAACAATTTGGCGGCCTTTGATTTATTGTACTTGGTTTCAGCAAGGGTTTTAATGATCAGTTCCTTTTCGGTCTGCTGTTGTAAGGCCTTCAGGTCGGCGGTCGCTTCCGGTTCCTGGTCCAAGAGTGAAAGTTCCATGTCTTCCGGCAATTCCATGCGGGTGATGAGATCCCCCTGCGTCAGCAGTACGGCGCGCTTGATGATGTTTTTCAATTCCCGGATGTTGCCCGGCCACTGGTATTGCATAAAGATCTTTCGCACTTCTGCGTCAACACCCCTGACGTTTTTTTGCAGTTCCTGGTTCGATTTCTGGACAAAATAGCGGATGAATTGGTCAATATCTTCCCGCCGCTCCCTCAATGCAGGGATTTTAATCTTAAATTCATTAATCCGGTGGTACAGGTCTTCCCGGAAATTGGCATTCTGGATTGCAGACTTGAAATCTTCGTTCGTGGCGGTTACCAGCCTGACATTTACTTTAATTACCTTATGACTGCCTACCGGCACCACTTCTCTTTGCTCAATAGCACGCAGCAATTTTACCTGAACATCATAACTCAGGTTACCGACCTCATCCAGGAAAATAGTGCCGCCATTAGCGAGCTCAAATATCCCGGTTTTATCGATAATGGCCCCGGTGAATGCGCCTTTAACATGCCCGAAAAGTTCTGACGCTGCCAATTCTGAAGAAAGGGCGCCGCAGTCTACGGCAATAAAAGGTTTTGAAGCACGTTTACTGCTATCATGCAGGGCGCGGGCGATGTGCTCCTTCCCGGTACCGCTCTCCCCGTTAATTAATACCGACATTTCGGTTTGTGCTACCAGCGCCACATGCTGATGGAGTACCTGCGCCGCTTCCGAAGTTCCCTTTACAAATGCACTTTTCAAACTGTTTGTTTCTTCTGTAGCTACTTTCGGCGTTTCCGGTACGCTGGTCATCGGCTGCTCTGCAGGACGGGCATTTTTGAGCAACATCAGGAGCTCCTCCTGGTTGATGGGTTTGGTGATGTATTCATAAGCCCCCTTTTTAATACATTGAACGGCTACTTTTACATCATTGAAGCTGGTCATCATGATCACCGGGATCTTTATGTTATGCTGAATTTTAAAATCCAGTAAATCCAGCCCGTTGCCATCCGGCAGCCTGTAATCCAGCAGCAGTGCATGAAAATCTTTATCCTTGCTTAGTATTGTCTTAGCTTGTTCCACATTATGCGTTAATACCACTTTGTAACCATGCCGGCTGAGATATCGCTCCAATATCTGGGCAAAGGTGATATCGTCTTCAGTAATAAGCACTCTATCCATATCGTCTAAAGGTACGCATTTAAAAACTACTAAAAAAACGAAAGCCACCCTTGAGAGGTGGCTTTGTTTTCCCTTTTTTTGTTTGTTTTAGTCGCGATGTATGAAGATGAAAAATCTTAATTAATGTTTGTGATTCGTTGAGTAAAAATCAGACTATAACCATTAAAGATTATAGCCTGACTTTAAAATTTATAACCTTAACGTGAATAGTATAGTACCATAACCGTGCCAGAATATAAGAATAAATATAACTAATTGATTTTCAACAATTTGAAAAATTTTAGACTATTTCAATTTCATAAATTTATGTTGAAAATATCAACAGTGTGTAGAAAGTGTAGAAAAAACCACACACTTTGCACTACATAATTTGCCGAAAATATAAAGACCAGCCTTTGAAAAAAGGCCGGTCTTCCGATTTTGAATTTAATCTACTATGTTGAAAAAACTTTATTATTTATTTAATTTGGTCTATTTAGCAATTTGCTTGCCATCTGCACTGAAATGTAACACTTCTGTTTTATCGGTCCTTTTGCCGGTAACCTCGTAAATTACTTGGGTACCGCTCTGGATGATTGTTGCAGACTCTGCTTTAAAATCTTTCATTGCGTCTGAAGTCAAGGTCGCTTTAACGGCTTCCGGAAGTTCATCTAAAGTGATCGCTTTCTTTGCATCCTGAACTTGCTCTTGCGTGTTGATGGTTTCGTTAGCATTCGCTACGGTAGACATTCCCAAAACTAATGCTGAGCTCAGCATTGCTACAAATAATTTTTTCATAATTATTTCCTTTTGATTGATTTAAATTATCGTTTGACAATGATATAGATTGCCAAGACCATGCCAACAGCTATAAAATATATTAAACTTTGATAATCAATAATTTAAGAATAAGTTTTGAACGCCATTCACATAAATTTATGTTGAAAACATCAACATATAGTAGCAAGACCGGAACAACTCTTATGATAGCAGCCGCGCAATGTCCTCCAGCAACTCATTAATCGCTTCTTCTTGATAATGGCCTTTTCTTAATTGCAGTTCTTGTATCCGGGCCCGGCGCCCTTCAGCAGTATAGCCCAATTGGGACAACCTGGAGGCGAGTTTATGAAAAATCTCGGAGAGCTGGTTCGTTTCAGCTGCCTGGTTATGGATCCTGATCAGGTTGATGTCTGCGAGGGTTTCCTTTTTAAATAAATCCATAATGGGATCGCCGCCCTCAACCGTTGCCATCACTTCTTTGCCGGAGATGTCGTCTGGCAGTGAAATACCTATCGTAAGCAATAGCTCTTCGACAACAAAAGGTTTGCGGACCAAAGCGTCGAAACCGGCGGCAAAAATATCACCTACTTCTTCCGGCAACACCTGCGCCGTAAGGGCTACAAATTGCACTTCCTGGGCTATATTTACTTTAACTTTCATCATTTTCACCAGCTCCATGCCGGAATATTCAGGCATCCTGATATCCATCAACACATGGCTCAGTGCTTCCGGTACCGGCTCTTCCAGTAAATCTTTCGCACTATGGAATATTTTGTAGGCGATATCGTGTTTCTTCAGCACTTCGGCACAGAGTTCGAGGATGAAGCTGTCATCATCAATGACCCATACGAGCCTGGGCCTTGTTCTAGCGATGGCATGGTGATTATACTCTGGAGTGTCCTGGCCGTAATTGCTTAAAGAATAAGGTATGAGTACAGAAAAGGTAGCACCAGCATGAGGCGCGGAACTCACTTTTATGTTACCTCCCTGGAGTTCCACCAGGGCTTTTACAATAGATAATCCCAAGCCGCTTCCCTGGCTCAACTGTTCTGTAGGCGCTTGTTCAAATTCGTTAAAGATCCTATCCTGGTCGGATGCTGAAATCCCTATACCGGTGTCTTTTATCTCGAAAGTATAAAATACCTTCTCTTCGGCATATACTTCACTGATCTTCAGACCAACGCTGCCGGCATTGGTAAATTTCACGGCATTATTCAACAGGTTCAGAAGTATCTGCTTTAAGCGGAAAGGGTCACCGTAAACGATCCTGTTTCGTTCTGATAACTCTATATCTTTCTCAAAAACCAGGTTTTTCCGTTGTGCCTGTATGGCAATGATATCGACGACCTGTTCTACTACCGATAACAAATTAAACGGTTTGCAGGTGATCACAAATTTATCGGAATTGATGCGGTTAAAATCCAGTATCTCGTTAACGATGTGCAACAGGTGCAAAGAAGACTGATGTACTACTCCTAGAAACTTGCGCTGGTTCTGCGGATCTTCCTCTCTCTGTACGAGCTCGGTATAGCCGATGATCGATTGCAGGGGTGTTCTTATCTCATGGCTCATGTTAGACAAGAACTTTTGCTTGATGCGGCCGGCCTCATCGGCATCTTCTTTAGCCAGGATCAACGCCTTACGGTAACGGTTACTTCGGGCAATATCGTTGAATATGAGTCCTGCTAATACAATGCTTAAGATAACAAAAGAAATAAGCAGCACCCGGTTGGTTTGCAGACCGGATTCAATAATATCGGCAGCTTCTTTATTATTGTTGTAGTTATCGATTTTAGCAGCGCTTTCTATTTCGTTCAGGGTCAGTAAAAACTGGTTGATCAGTAGAGTTCCGGCTGTATCAAGCTGTACGCGTTTAGCATTCAATTGCCGGAGCTGGGCGCTGCGCTTGGACTCGATAAGGCTGATGGATGCTCCGAAACGGGAAATGGCTTTATTATCTGCTTTCAATAGTTGGGTATCTACTGCGATCAGTTTTTGTTCCTGCGTATGTTGGGTAACGGTTGGTGCAATGGATGGCTGTTCTCTTTTTCGCCCCCAGAGCTTATCCCAGAAATTTCTTTTACCCGGCTGTACCGTATCTTCACGGGTGACGGTAGTCGTAGTCACCGATTTGACTTCCTTCAGTAAATTGGAGGATTCCGGCTGGCTGATCGCGCTTTCTTTATTAATAAAAGTAGTCAGGCGTTTTACCTGGTTGCCCAGGGTATCATTACCTTTAAAATCGCGGTTCAGCTTTACATACTGTTCAAAAAGCATGATCTTTTTAGTCAGCAGCTCTTTCATTAAGGTAATACGTGCCTCCTGCCCAGGATTGGCATTCACTAAAGTACCCAGGCGGTCCAGGTCGTTGCTTATCTTTGCGGCATGGTCAAAAAAAGAATCGAGCACCTGGCGATTCACCTCGATACTTAAGGTGCGTTGCATGATGTCCAGCTTGGTAACATCTTTGAAAATAGTGTTTACCAGGGCCAGTGGCGGATAGGGATCAGACAGTTTGCGTACCGGTTCCGATATTTTTTTAAAATTATATTCAGTCAGTCGCCAAAACAACAGCACGACAATGAGCGCAACGCCCAATGTGAGGGTTATTTTCAGCAGCAGGGAATTTTTATGTTTCATAAAACATAAAGGTAGGCATTTTTACCCTTTAGCCAGGCCGGAATGCGGCCGGCAGTTACTTCTGTCCGGGCACGATAGCGCAAGTACAGGCAAGATTTATGCTCCAATGTAAAATTTTGTTGTGGCGATCCGTTTCATCACTCTTTTAATAGCAACTGAGCGACTCCTCGCGCACCGGGGCAAGCGTTTCCATTTCCGAGGCAAAAAGGAAATGTATGGTTTCAGCGCAGCGATTGAAACCATCGGTTTTAAGTTATGTAAAGATTTACATTTTTGAATGTGCTAAATGGTCATTGATCCGCAGTGATCAGCGCCGCATACATTTCGCCTCCAAAAACAGACTGCCGGGTATTTATCTTTTCGGTGCGATAACCGGAAGAGGAAAATAAATCGTATAGCTGCCTGAAACTAAGCGGGAACGGTACCCATCGGTTGGCCGTTTCCGTATCATACTCTACGATAAGCCATTGCTTCCGGACCGATAAAACAGGCTCCAGTTTCCGGATAAAAGCTTGTTTATCCCGGATATAATGCAGGGAATTAGCCATCAATATGCCGTTAAGCTTGTTTAAAGGCAACTCCTGTTCCATATCGGCCTGCAGGAACTCCACGCCTACTTCATTGCCCATAACCGGTGGGAGTGACTGACTTGATTTGTCTACTGCTATGATCTGGCTTTGCATCGGCAGTACCGTGGCCAGGGCACGGGTAAAAGTCCCGGAGCCACAGCCCAGATCGGCCCAGCATTGCCTGACCGGCAACACAAAACGTTCCTGCAAAGCAGCAAAAAATGCGTCGTACGTCAATGCCTTAGTATTTAGCCTGGCCTATATCCAGCCGGTCAAATTTTCCGTTTTCATTTTTGTGGAATTTAAAGAATACTTTGAAGGAACCCCATTGCCCGGCCTTGAAGTTTCCATACACATCCTTGCCTTCATTTTCCACTTTATCAATGCTCATGAAATGCTCGGTACCCAGCGCTTTTTCGAAGAAATTTTTGAAATCTATACGACTACCGTCATCCGTCATTACCGGGTTATCAGTAAAGTAGGTAAACCATACCTTATCCCCTTTTTGTAAGGCAGAGATGGCTTGTTTTACAGCTTCGTCACTTATTTTTGAAAGGTCCATAGTGTCTGTTTTTTGATTAGTGCCAACGATCTTAATTTGTTGCGGACCGGCATCCTGCCGGGCATTGCAGGCGCAGCAACCCAGGTTGCCGGCCAATAAAAGAATAATATAAAATTTCATAGGCATAGATTTATGACAAATATGCCTTATAAAGGTATGCCTGTTTTGTTCCTTCCAAAAGAAATATAGTACATCTTGTATACTCAAGCTGAACAAGTACAATATATAACCATCTCCCTATTTTCGCTATCTCAGGGGGACAGTGATCCTTATCTCGTACCCCTCTGGGTGCTGCTTCTCAATTTCCAGGTCCCCATTTACCTGTTTTACGCGCTCTTTCATATTATTCAAACCGATGCCGGCTTGCGGCGCTCCGTTCTCCCAACCGTGTCCGTTATCTTTATAAACGATGGTCAATTTATTATTCATTTCTGTAAAGGAGATCGAGATCTGGTCAAATTCGGCGTGCTTGATAGAATTGGTAATACATTCCTGCAACATTGCTTTGAGTTGAGAGAACTGGTAATGGCTGATGAACCGGTCGGTTTGCAACCGCTGCCGGATCTCATAATTATATAGATTTAATGCTTTTAGCTTTTTCAACGTTACCTCTGTTTCGCTGATGAGGCTCTCTATGGATTGCAGCTTATCCGCTTTAAGGTCATGAGACAGGCCCCGGATAACGGCCATCGTGTTTTCAATATGGCTTTCCAGTTCCGCGCGCATCGGTTCATCATCACCGATCACTTTGCAGGATTTAGCCAGGGATTTGGCGTACAGCAGGGCCGGACCGGTTTCATCATGCAGGTTACGTGCCATGTTCAGTTTAAATTCCAGGAATTTTCGCCTCTGCCTTTGCCGCACGGCAAACAATATGCTTGCGCTTAAAATAAGCAATAGTACAGCTCCTGTCGAGATGCTCCAGATCAGGCGTTCCTTTAACTTATTTTCTTCAGCCGCTTCATCCAGCATAAGCTGCTGTTCTTCTGCTTTAGCCCGGGCATACATCATTTCATTGATATCTTTCACCAGCAGGGCATGGGTTGAGTCCAGATATTTTACGGCTTCACCAAGCGTATCTGCACTTTCCTTGTACCGGCCAAGATTGAACAGGTATTTAGCCCGGAATTGCCCTATAGCAAAACGATTGTAAGGGGAAGCATCATCTTTTCTGATACGCTCCAGCTCTTCCAGGTAAACCGAAGCACTGTCATTCATTTTCTGTTTCAGGAAATAAGCCACTTTCCGGTCGACCATGTTAAAGTAAACGTAATCTTTCAGGTAATCCGGCACTTTTTCATCTGATAGCATAGCCTCGAACATCCGGAACACAGAGTCCTGCAGCTGATTGTTTTGCAACTCTTTAGCCTGGTAATTTAGCGCTACCAATTTATTAAGTCGGATGTAAGCGATCACTTCCTGCTCAGCCGGATAGGTTTGTTGTACGATCGTTGCAGCCTGCTCCATGAATTGATCTACAGTTTTGCCGAGCAGGATATCTTTAAGCGCATAAGCTGCCTTTGCCGCATGATTTAACAAGGTGGATAGTTGCGCCAGGTCTGCAGCCTTCACACTATCCTTTATCGCATGTTGCAGTAAAGTGGCAATTTGTGGTTTTGCTTCTAGGAATAATTCGCGGCTCTTTTGAAAAGCAGCCTGGTCATTATAATAACCGAGCTCTATGGTCAATGCCGTAAGGGATGTTTTGTGATTCAGGGCCTGTTCTATTTGCGCGATTTTTTCCGCGTAATAAAGTTCCTCTCCGCTACGCCCGGCCATCTGGGCCTGGTTACTGAAAATAGCGTAATAATTACGTTTATGCGCTGCAAATGCCGGGCTACCCCAGGTTACTTTCTTATACCTGGCTAAAAGCGTCAGTAACTCTTTTTGGCTTAGGTTGATTCCGCGTGCGTTTAACAGACGCATAACCGCATGCATGGAATCCAGGTATTTACCGGCGCCCAATTTACTATCACCAAAGGCTTTATCTAAGTTTTTTATAGCCACTACAGCCGAATCCTTCCGATTATCCGCGTAACAGTAAACAGCAATAATTGCCGACAACAACAATAGAAAGAAAGTTTTAAAGATCTTATTCATCGCTTATAATGTTTAATCGTGGTATTCAAATACCTTATACAAACCTCTCGTTTTGCCAGGATCGACAGTCAAAGCTCCGGGACACAAACATACGACCCCCTTACTACACTTGGAAGCAATCCTTAAAATTTAATATGATTCTTTTGTGAATCAAATGTTTATACCGGCTTAATAATGGCTTGATGCTGAATTGTGCTGCAAGGATAAAAAAAACCGGGCGCTAGCCCGGTCCTTTTTTATCCCAAAAAACGCACTAATCTTTTATGATGCTGAATGTCCTGAGCTTACCCTGTCCGTTCGCGATGTGTATCAAATACAGGCCGGGAGCAAGGCCACTCATATTGATCACTTGTTTCGGCATTCCTGCCGGAACCTGAATTGTTCTCAACACCTGCCCGGTACTGTTGACGATCCTGATGCTGCAGGCAGTCCATAAGCCGTCAACGGTAATTTGACTGCTTACCGGGTTCGGGTACACACGGATACATTTGGCCCCTTCAAAAACTAACATGCTTACCTGGCTGTAATTGTTTTTACCGTCAAAACTGACTTGTTTCAGGCGATAGAAGTTTTTTCCTTCGAGGGGCGCTTTATCGGTAAAGCCGTAATCCAGGCGACTCACACTATTACCGTTTACAGCAAGGCTAGCCACGAAGCCAATGCGGCTCCAGTGATCCCCGTCTGCGCTACGCTCAATTTCAAAACCTTTATTTACCTGCTCTTTAGCGGTACCCCAGCTTAGTAGCGCTTCGGCGCCTTTTGCTTCAGCGGCGAAGTAGAGCATAGTAACCGGCAATACTACAGAGGTGATCTCGGTTGACGAAATATAGGCAAAGCTGCTGAATGAATTGATGTTATGGAATTCAACATAGTGTACCCCATTTTCAATACCGGAGACTGCAGGTGTTAAAGCAACTGCTTTGCCCGGGTTGAAAAGACCATCATTGTATATATCTGACAATATACTGTCTGCATTGCCCTCATATTTGAACCAACCGTTTGTCTGGCTGCCGGGTACAATTGTGGCATTCATCTCATCCACGCTATAGTAGATCCTCACCTTACCGTTAGAGAGCGTGCCCACATTGTTATTGGTGACCGTAGTAATACGGGGCATTAGCTTGGTGCTTCTCATGCCATCGTTGTATTCAAGCCCTTCAGGAGTAATTGTTATACCCAGGTTGCTCAATTCGGTGGCGGTGTAGTCTGAAGCTGCAAAGAGTTTCTGGGTCACATCACCTGTTTTATGGAAGTATTTCCAGGAACCTACGTTACAAGCGTTGTCATACGTCGTGGTAGACTCTGTTGTTGCAGGCAGGTACACCTGGCCGTTATTCAAAGGTGTCAGTTTTGCGAAAGTAAAATAGCTCATACCATTTGAAAAGGTTCGCTGTGCTTCGTAATCTGTTCCGTTTACGGTAAGCGGCACTACGGTAAAGTTAGTGGTGAAGGCGGCATCATCAGCGAAGATGATTGCGTAAGCGCCACAAGCATCTCCTACAGGCAAAGTGGTCGTACCTACCGAAGCTACCGGGAACCGGATCTGTATATTACCGGTCACCCCGGTATTTTGTACTTTCCAGACACGGTTCATACGACGGGCATTGTTCGTCCCTCCTTCATAGTTAAACGCTGTAAAGGTAGCAGCCGTATTGGTCATTGCAACAGTACTGCCGTTATCCCCCCAAACCAGGAATTGGCCGTTTGCAAGGGTGTTCGTGTTTTCGATATTAGTTGTTGCAATCTCGCCTAAGCCCATGGTTACCTGGTTATTGGTATTCGGCATTTGGCTACGGCTTTGTTTCTGGTGCAAAGCGGATAAAAAGTCGTTACCGATACCGGCGACATTATTATAATAAGCAGCATTCGCTGAAGCATTCCAGATGACTGCATTTCCAGCAGTGGTGTAGTTATTGCTATTTTGCAAGGTAAGACCATATTTGATCGCCAGGTAGGATTCGATTTTATTCCGTTCAGCAGCGGTATTGTTGCCACCACCATAAACAATTAGCTCTCCTATATTACCCACGAAGCCTGCATTATCACTGCTATTGCTGGAGAACTGAGTAGAACCGATGGAGTGTCCGCCAACGATCGGGCCGACAGCGGAGTGTGTGGCTACCGTACCCGTTGGGGCGCCGTTTAAGCCTTTTGCGACGGAGGTATTTGTAAAGGTGTTGTACATAATACTCGGATGGGTAGTTGCATAGTTGATATTTCCCGGATTAGCGAAATAAATCTGGGAACGGGCCGCGTTAACACGTTCGAGTGAAGCATTCTGGTTCAAGCCGATACCATCCCAGTGCCGGATACCACCAGTCGTCGTCACATTGTCGACCAATACGCTAAATATCCTCGGATTTGCCCCCCCGGAGCTTAAGCCCTCTTTAGTCAAAGTATAAATGTCATAATTTAACGCGGTAACAGTTTGTACTTCCGTATTACCCAGCGCCTGGGCGCCATTGGTGTAATTGATCCCCGGGTTAAAATTGAAATAAGTCGCGTCACCGGATTTAAATTTGGGCAAAGCATTGTCTCCCAACTGCGCGGTCACTGTACCAGAAGTGAAGTCGGTCCATTCCGTTACATCGGTTCCGTCCCCGGTGGCTTCCGCATCGATATCAGCTCGGTACCATTGCGTCAGGTTACTGGTCACCCCACCCGGCCCTTGTACGAAGGCAGCAAAAGTGAAATAGCTACCGTTAGCAAAAGTTACATCTGTATAAACGTACTCTTTACCCGCAACCATTATGGTATTCGTCATATCCGTGATGACATCACTCAGGTCAATCGTGGCGTCCGCACTTTGTACCAGCTTCAGGTTGGTATAGCCTTTTGGCCAGGCTATACGTACGGTTCCCACCGCGGCTGTATTCTGTACTTTCCAGACCGAAGCAAAACGGTTATAAGGCAAACCGCTAATATTACCCAATGCAACGGAAGGCGCTTTACCGAGCCCATTATCTCCCCATGCCAGGAATTGTTGGTTCGCCAGCATATTAGGGTTATTCGCATTTTCATCACTTAAACCTATAGTGCTGATCAGCACTTGCTTTGGTGAATTAATGCTAGCGGACTGCTTCTGGTTCAGAGAACCGTTATCATCCCGGGCAATACCGGCGATATTATTGTTATAACCTGTATTGGCCGTGCGGCTCCAGAAAATGGTCGTACCGTTAGAAGCAAGGTAGTCATGTTGCAGAGTGATACCGTATTTTATAGCGATGTAGGTACGCACTCTTTGCTTCTCGGCCTCTGTCAGGTCACGCTCGAAAGCGATGGCTTCACCAATATAACCATTTCTTGTTTCCGGCTGGGCCCCTAAGATACTTCCATCTGCAAAATCGGCAAATCCGCTCGCAAAAGTTTGAGCAGTTGTTGCCAGTTGACCGTTTTGCCCGTATTTGATGCCGGAAGTCCCTACTGTAAACGATACATCATCTATATACAAGCGATTTAAGGTAGCCGGAAGGGACGGGGCGGTTGTATAAGGGTAGAGTACAACATTATTACCCAATTTAGTTAAGGTTGGTTCATTGGCATTTGTCAATGAAGCGGTGGTAGTGGTACCACCAAACCCCCAGATATCGGTATAACCTGAAGCCTCTTTGCTTAGGGTTGCTGTGAATAGAGTGGCATTGCTACCGTTGGCAGTGAAGGGTTTGCCCACAGGAACTACCATAAATCTCGCATCGGCGCCCGTAGTGCCAAAGTCGACAATCGGGTTAAAATTGTATTTTTTTGTCGCCAAAAATGGTTGTCTGCTGGCATTGGTCTGCGTAAAGTTATTGGCATTACCGGAAAGATCTGCCCATTCTTGCGGAGCAAAACCGGCATCTGCTCTCAACCATACTCTCAAGTTGAGTGCGACACCGCCCGGGCCGTTCAACTGGGTTGCAAACGTGAAGAAGGTACCATTTGAAAGGGTAACATCGGCATAGTTATACGTAATACCGTTTACTGTAATCGTATTGCCGGTCATTAAAGTAGCAGTAACAGCCGTGCCGAATGTGGGGTCGGAACCCTGCAACAAAGTCAGGTTAGTCAAGCCTGCGGGCCACGCTACTCTCACAGTACCTACCGTTCCCGTATTTTGTATTTTCCACACAGCAGCAAAACGGAAGTTAACACCGCTTACGCCGGTAAACGCCACAGCAGGCACTTTACCTAATCCGTTATCGCCCCAGACCAGGTATTGGCCGTCATTTAAAGATACTGCGTTGGCCGCATTAGTATTGGCAATGCCCGCAGTACCTATGATCACTTGCTGACCGGGATTAGCACTCTTACTTTGCTTTTGATTCAGTGCCGAAGCCTCATCATGTGCAATACCCGTTACATTATTGTGGTAAATGCTGTTAGCAGCGGCATCCCAAACGGTATTGCCGGCGGCGTTCAGATAGTTTACACCCGAAGGCAAAGAGATTCCATATTTTAAAGCAAGGTAAGCATCTACTTTATTCCTGTCTGTGGCGGAAAGATTACCGCCCCCGTAAATGATCACCTCGCCTATATGGCCTATAAACCCGTTATCATCTCCACCCGGGGGATTAGAGCCGTTATTAGCGCCGAAGATATGCCCACCGGTCATCAATCCTCTTGCCGTAACATTCCACGCTGTTCCCAGGGCGGCTCCATTCACGCCTTTACGGATCGACGTGTTGGTAAACGTATGATACATGATGCTGGGAATATTTGCGGCAAAATTAATATTACCGGGATTTAAGGTTCCCCCACCACTTCCGGCATTATTTCTCGTCCCTATCGTACCGTTGTAATTGAGACCGGGCTGATCCCAGTTGGTACCGTTAAAAGCGGTATTATTCATGCCAATGTTGAAGAACCGGGTGCCTCCCGTCATTCCTTCCTTGGTAAGCGTAAAAATGTCAAAAGAGGTATTTTCCAGGGTTTGCGTAGAAAGGTTGCCTAGCATTTGCGCAGTTGCTGTAAAATTAACCCCCGGATTAAAGTTGAAGTAATTTGTAGCGCCTTCCCGGTATAATGGTACGGGGGCATTTGCTATTTGTCTTGAAATAGTTCCTCTTGCAAAGTCAGTCCATGACGTTATATTAGTTCCATTGCCGCCGGCGGCCACCAGGTTCTGATCGGCACGATACCATTGAGTAAGACCCGCAGTAACCCCTCCGGGAGCCGGTACGGTAGCTGCAAATGTAAAATAATGGCCGTTGACCAGCGTTACGTCGGCATAATTATAAATAGTGCCGTTAATGGTGATTTCATTGCCCGACATAGGAGTCGGTGTATCTCCGGCACCTATAACAGCGTCTGCACTTTGGACCAGATGCAGATTTCTGAAGCCTTTCGGCCAGGCCACCCTAACGGTACCAACACCATTATGCTGCACTTTCCAGATCGCGGGGAAATGATGGGAAACACCACTGAATGCGCTGGTCGCTACCGTGGGCACTTTAGCCAGGCCGTTATCGCCCCAGATCAGGTATTGATTATTGGCAAGGGTGCCGCTGTTGGCCGCATTCGTATTGGCAAGACCACCGACACCAATCAGCACCTGCTGGCCGTCATTTGTGCTCCAGGATTGCTTTTGCAATAAAGCGCCCTGGTCGTCTCTTGCGATGCCAGCAATATTCTTCTGGTATCCGGTGTTGGCAGCGGCACTCCATACCGTAGTGCCTGTGGCATTCTTGTAATCTTTCGTTCCGTTGGCATAGGTGGTGCCGTATTTTATTGCCAGGTAACTTTCCACTTGCCCCATTTGAGCGGGCGTCAGGCGGTCTTCAAAAACCAGTACCTCATTGAGCTGACCGCTAAAAGATCCGTAGTTGTTATCGGCGCCGATACGCAAATCGCGGGCGCCGGTGCTCAGGTCGGCATTATTCAGCTGGCTGGCGGAATATTCTGTATGCAAACCGTTTAAAGAAACGGTAGCTGCTGCATAAGCCGCGGAGCTGCCGCCTCCATTCTGCCAGGCGGTGCCTGCGGTAAAAAAGGATTGGGCAGTAAAGGGCGCCGAACTTTGTCCCTGGTAACCTGGTCCTCCGGTAAAGAACAGTAGGTTATAATTGCTCGAGAACACATGCATACCCGGATAATCCATACTGGCCTGGAATCCCATAAAGCCACTACGCTTCAGTGTATTCATAAAACCGGCAGCATAAATGGTCCCGTTGGCACGATCGATCACATTTACCCCGGTAGCGGCGGTAAATTGCATCCAGTCATTACTCCCGTCAAAGCTCAGGGTGGGATTGAAGTTGGCTAAGGTGGTGGTATTAGAATATATTGGCTTGCTGCCTGAGGTAGCCTGCAATAATGGGAAAAGGCCTCCCTGTCCATTCCACTGTTGTACTGCGGTATTGTTTGCTGCGGGAGTGACACCCGCATCTGAAAAGAGGGTACCCGGCGCGTCAGCGCGGTACCATGCCGCCGGAATAATACCGCCCGGGTGCTGTGCGCTGACTTGCGCCCCCGAGGCGAGCATTATAAGCAGCATTCCTAAAGGTAATTTTTGTTTCATACATTTAAAATTTAACTGTAATTGAAAAGTTATTAGGTGCAGGCTTTTCAGAGGCTTTACCTGAAATTTTAAAATCCTGAAGTTTTATGGAATGCGGTTAAAAAACCGGCGTCGCGTGCTTCTGAAAGATTTAAAATACTGGTAAGCTGTCCATTAAGATTAACAGACTGTCATATATATACAAAATAAGCCCGGACCAACAGGTAAAACAAAACTTGTAGTACTTCCTGAAGTATAGAATTGAACAATCTCCACTTCCCGGCGTAAGTCCAGATAATATCTATGAATGAGAACAACAATAGTGGGGACAAGGCATGGGTGTAGCAAAAACAGGAGTATTCTCTATCCAAAGACCATTTTAGTCAAAAGCCAATCCGGGCATCCTTATCCCGAGAGGAGTTGTAATAATGAAAAATCCCGGCTCTGACCTGGGAACAGATCAAGCGGGGACTTAACAAGTATGAACAAATTTTAACTGAAGAGCATCAATATTGATGCATAGGTGATCAGTTTATGTTAACTCTAAATATAAAGATGTAGGTTTTAGTACGTAATGCAAATAGCGCAATTCTGACGATAGGAAAAAAATATTACCGTACGTCCCGAATAAAAATATCGAACTTCCACAAGTGCCGGCTGCAAGCGCGCACCTTAAGCGTCTTTGTGGTAACTAGTTACGGAAACCCCTATCAAAATATAAAAAAATACAATTGAACTTATTCAACTATCCTATTGAAATAATACGATTAGTGTAGGAGCGTATTAAAGTTAGCGACTAACTTTGTCATCGCTACTCAACCTAGCCTGAAAAACATTTTTTAACTACGAGCATCTCTTTTTCATAAAGTTGATCGCAAAGCTGTCGGTGCAAATTATTTTTTAACTTACAGCAGGCCGCCGGACGTTACAAGAACTCCGGGTATAAAATTCATCATTTTCAGGATATAGCTAATATCGCCTCGAATCAGGCTAAAAAAGAATGGGTCAAGGAATTATGTCGTGGCAACAAACTACAAAGCAGAATGGAGCAAAAAACGAAACAATATAATAAGGTTTTAGTCATAGATGATCATAAAATGGTAGCTAACGGGATTAAATTCCTGATCGGCGATCTTTTCAATGAATTTTATATGGCCCATGACGGCGCCAGTGGAATCAGTATCGCATTACAACAGTTCCCGGAACTGATCATCGTGGACTATACCTTACCGGATATTAACGGAGACCTGTTAGTCAGAGAGATAAAATACAAATTGCCGGAAACACGGGTACTGGCATACTCTTTTTCCTATTCTGCTGATTCTATTATAAAAATGCTGCAGTCGGGCGTAAATGGATATGTGATTAAAAAGGAAGACGATGATGAATTCCTGCAAGCAATCCATTACCTGCTTTTAGGCAGGGAATATTTTTGTAAAGAAGCCCGAAACCATATTATCAACCGCTTCTCCTCCAACGGGGATGAGCTGGCCTTTAAACACCTCATCGCCAATACCCGTTTTTCGGGCAAGGAACTGGAACTGATCAAACTCCTCTGCAGGCAAATGACCACGAAAGAAATCGGTAACCACCTGCATCTTTCCGAGCGTACTGTGGAACAATACCGCAGCAATATATCCCGCCGCATCGGCGCCAAAAATGTAGCGGGTATTATAAAATTCGCCCTTCAGAATGGAATCATCCAATTGGATGAATTATAAACGCTTTTTTAGAAGTCCTGATCGAATAGAGATCGAAAAAGCCCGTTTCCACGGGCTCTTTTATGCCGGTAACCTTTCCAGACAGCTTTGCTCAGTTCCCGTTTTATCGCGGTCCTGTCACAAGCCGCTGCTCCTCCCGATCCAGCCTATGCGTATGATGCTCCGCGCGCTGCAAGAGCGCATTCAGATCAGCTGATTGTCCGGCCATCCTGCATCAATACCCGCTACAATCAACCGATTTCAGCACTTAAGTTTCCGGATCGCCCGATTGCGAACTTTCAAAAATAATCGCCCTTGTCAGCGCATTTCAGGGCACATGACCACAACTAAAAAAACAATCCCTATCAACCCTGCGCTATGAAAATTATAACAGTAACCCTTTCTGAGCATGAAAATATGTTTTATATTTGTACCACAAATGAAGTGGCTAGTGATTATATGGACGATTTACCTGGCAGCAATTTCCCTGCTGCCCTGCAGTGATGCGGACAATCGCTGTGGAGATCTTCCGCGCACTGCCCTAATCAGCCAAACAGCGAACCACGACCATAACCGGGACAGTGACGATAGTTGCACCCCTTTCTGCCACTGCTCCTGCTGCAGCATCAGTATCGCAATAAACGATATAAAGCTCATACCACAGCTGGAAACACTTAACCCGTTCTGGGTTTCTAAAGAGCTATTTTGGGAAAACGATTCGTTTATATCCGCTTACTCAGGAAATATCTGGCAGCCGCCAAAGTTTACCGTTTAATTGTTATTATTTAATGTTTAATGATACTCATTAAACGTCAATTGCGTATTGAATACAACCCTGTTTTCAGTACGCTATGCTTCATTTACAATTAATCGTTATTCCCTGTGTTAGATCATATTATCAAATTCAGTATCAGGAATAAGCTTATCGTAGGCTTGATGACCCTGATCCTTATCATCTGGGGCGGATGGAGCGCTACCCGCCTGCCTATTGATGCGGTGCCGGACATTACCAATAACCAGGTACAGATCTTCACCGCCTGCCCTACCCTGGCCGGCCAGGAAGTAGAACAACTAGTTACCTTTCCCATCGAACAAAGTATCGCCACAATACCCAAAATCGAAGAGATTCGCAGTATCTCAAGGTTTGGCCTATCGGTGATCACCGTGGTTTTTAAAGAAGAAGTAGACATTTATTTCGCCCGCCAACTGATTAATGAGCGGCTTAAGAAGGCTGTTGACCAGATCCCTGCCGCGATTGGCACGCCCGAAATGGCGCCGGTAAGCACCGGGCTCGGGGAAGTATATCAATACATCATCCATCCTAAAAAAGGCAGCGAAAAGAAATACAATGCCAAAGACCTGCGTACAATGCAGGACTGGATCGTAGCCCGCCAGCTTTATGGCACGCCGGGCATCGCAGAAGTAAACAGCTTCGGTGGCGAATTAAAACAATACGAGGTAGCGGTAAACCCGGACCGCCTCAGAGCCATGGGCGTCAGTATTCCCGATATCTTCAGGGCCCTGGAAAAGAATAACCAAAACACCGGTGGCGCGTATATTGACAAAAAACCGAATGCCTATTTTATCCGAGGCATTGGCCTCGCTACTTCAATTGAGGATGTAAAGCACATCGCGGTAAAAACCAACGGCGCCGTGCCGATCTTCATTAAAGATGTAGCCAATGTACGCTTTGGGCATGCCGTGCGTTATGGCGCCCTTACCTATAATGGCGAAGTAGATGCCGTAGGCGGTGTGGTCATGATGCTGAAAGGAGAAAACAGCAATGAGGTGGTCAAAAGGATCAAAGAAAAACTACCCACTATCCAACAATCTTTACCTGCAGATGTGGTCATAGAGCCTTATCTTGACCGTACCGACCTGGTAGGACGTGCCATCAGCACCGTAGAAAAAAACCTTATTGAAGGTGCACTGATCGTGATCTTCGTCCTGGTCTTATTCTTAGGTAATCTGCGTGCCGGCCTTATTGTCGCCTCGGCCATTCCCCTGGCTTTATTGTTTGCCCTGGGCATGATGCAGGTATTCGGAGTGAGTGCCAACCTCATGAGCCTGGGCGCTATAGATTTCGGGCTGATCGTAGACGGCGCGGTGATCGTGGTAGAGGCCACCATGCACCACCTGGGCCTGCGTAAATCCATGAAAAAACTCAACCAGGAGGAAATGGATGAAGAAGTGTTTACATCGGCCTCTAAAATTAGGACCAGCGCCGCTTTCGGTGAGATCATCATCCTGATCGTTTACATCCCTATCCTGACGCTAGTGGGCGTAGAGGGTAAAATGTTCCGCCCGATGGCACAGACCGTAGGCTTCGCCATCTTCGGGGCATTGATCTTATCATTAACCTATATCCCGATGATGTGCGCCTTATTTTTATCTAAAGAACCGATAAGAAAAAAAACATTCAGTGATAAAATGATGGAAAAATTGCAACAATGGTACCAGCCATTGCTGCAAAAGGCAATCCGGTTAAAGTATGTCATTGTCAGCATTACAATCGGTGTATTTGTACTGGCTTTAGTTGCCTTCAGCAGGATGGGCGGTGAATTCATCCCTCAATTGCAGGAAGGAGATTTTGCCTTTCACTGCATCCTGCCTCAGGGAAGTTCTCTGAGCCAAAGTATAGAAACGTCCATGCAGGCATCACGCATCATAAAATCGTTTGATGAAGTTAAAATGGTGGTGGGTAAAACAGGAGCCGCGGAAGTACCTACTGATCCAATGCCACCCGAGGCAACGGACCTTATGGTGGTTTTAAAACCAGCCAAAGCGTGGTCATCCGGGCGCAGTTATAATGAACTTGCCGATGCTATTATGGAAAAACTGGAAGTAATTCCCGGTGTCTTCTTTGAAAAAAACCAGCCGATACAAATGCGGTTTAATGAATTGATGACCGGCATCCGGCAGGATGTTGCGGTCAAAATATTCGGAGAAAACATCGATACTCTCGCTGCCTATGCCGCTAAAGTAAGTGAATTGATCCAGTCAGTACAAGGGGCAAGGTCCCCACAGGCAGAGCGTGTAAGTGGTCTGCCACAGATCAATATCGATTATGACCGAACGCGTATTGCCAATTACGGACTGAGCATACAGGATGTTAATGAAGTGGTCAGCACTGCTTTCGCCGGCCGCAGCACCGGGCAAATCTACGAAAACGAAAGAAGGTTCGACCTGGTAGTAAGACTGGACAGCACGTATCGAAGTAGTATTGAAGATGTGAAGAACCTCATGATACCGACCAATACTGGCATACAAGTGCCTTTATCCCAGGTGGCCAACATCAGTTACAAACTGGGGCCGGCACAGATCAGCCGGGAAGCCGGTAAGCGCCGGATTGTGATCGGCTTTAACGTAGCCGGCAGAGATGTACAGAGTGTAGTAAAAGATATACAAAGCGAGCTCAGTAGTAACATAAAACTCCCTTCAGGGTATTATTTCACCTACGGCGGCCAGTTTGAGCACCTGCAGGAAGCCAGTGCCCGATTGATGATCGCCGTACCGATTTCTTTATTGCTGATATTTATGTTGCTTTACCTCACATTCCGTTCCTTCAAGCAGGCCGCATTGATCTTTACAGCCATACCCATGAGTGCCATAGGTGGCGTTTTCGCTTTAATGCTGCGCGGCATGCCCTTTAGCATCAGTGCCGGTATCGGCTTCATCGCCCTTTTCGGAGTGGCCGTCCTGAATGGCATTGTATTGATCGGCACTTTTAACCAGTTAAAAAAAGAAGGCAGGACAGATATCCTCCAAAGAGTAAAAGAAGGAACGCTTACCCGCTTACGACCGGTATTAATGACCGCCATGGTAGCCTCGCTGGGCTTCCTACCCATGGCGATCAGCACCAGCGCAGGGGCAGAGGTACAAAAACCCCTGGCCACTGTAGTTATCGGCGGACTGATTACCGCGACGTTGTTAACCCTATTCGTATTACCGCTGCTATATATCATATTTGATTCGAAGATCAGCCTGAATAAAAGCAGGCTCGTTAAAACTGCCGGTTTAGGGATCGTACTATCAGGTTGTAGTGCATTTTCATTACAAGCCCAAACACGTATAAGTGTAGATACCGCATTGAGCCGGGCAATCGTTCATAACCAGCAGATCAGCATTAACACAGCCGAGATAAAAAGTGCCCGGCTGAATGTCGGAACAGCTAATGATATTCCCAGGACAGGCTTGTTTGCCGAAAATGAAGACCTGCGTCCCAGCGACGCAAAGGGCATCCTTAAGATCGGCATTACCCAAAGCATTGCCTGGCCGGGCCTGTATGCCGCCCGGAAAAATTACCTGCGGGAACAGTTAAAATACGCTGAGCTGAATACCGAAGTAATACAGGCGGCCATCAAGAGAGACGTACGCGCGAGCTACTACCAACTCTGGTATTTACAGGACCGGCAAGCACTACTGCAAAGCCTGGACAGTATTTATACCACCCTGCTTAAAGCTACAGAATTGCGGGTCAAAACCGGGGATGTGGCTATGCTGGACCAGATTGCAGCGGGCGCTAAAATGAAAGAGCTGCAGGCCCTGATCACGCAAAACCAAAAAGACATGCAGGTACAACAGCAGCAATTGATGATCCTGCTGAACCAGAACGAATGGCTGCTTCCTTTAGCCGGGCCTTTAGAGCAGATTGATGTCCGGACAGACAGCGCTGCCGGGCATCCGCTCATTGACCTGCAGGCGCAGAATGTAAAGATCGCTGCTGCCAATATATCCGTGCAACGCAATAATAACCGGCCTGAGTTTTCAGGCAGAGTATTCAGCCAGCGTTTGTGGGGCGCTCCTGACCCTTTTACCGGCTTTTCTGTTACCGCCGCAATTCCTCTTTTCGGGATCAGTGCGGCCCGGGGCCGGGTGAAGACTGCTGCTGCGGCCCTCGAAGTAGAAGAGCAAAAATTTTCTTACCAGGCACAGCTATTAGCCAATGAAAGGCAATCAGCCCTGGCGGAATTACAAAAACATACATCCCTGCTTCATTTTTATGAAACCTCCGGATTGCAGCAGGCCGAAGAGATTATTAAAGCCGCTACTTTAAGCTATAAAGCCGGAGCGATCAGTTTCGCAGAGCTCGGACTGTTCCTGGGACAGGCCATCGGCATCAGGCAAAATTATTTGGAGGTATTAAATAATTACAATCAATCTGCCATTTTATTCAAATACTATAACTATCAATAAAAAGATGAAAATCCTCATAACACTATTTTTTTCGCTCAGCCTGGCCACTGTCCTGAACAGCTGCGGCGCAAAGCACGAAGCCGGGGACGGTCATGATCATGGCGGCGCAAAAGAAGTATCCGGCATACAAAAAGAAGTCCAGGAAACCACACAACTCACGATCGCCGCGCTCACCGAAGAACAGATCAAAGCTACCGGTATCACGCTGGGTAACATAGAACAAAAGAACCTTACGGCCATCATTAAAGCTAATGGCGCATTAAGGGTCCCCAATAATAACAAAGCAAACGCTACGTCATTATATGGCGGAGTAGTCAAGTCGCTTAAAGTTCAATTGGGTGATTATGTTCAGAAAGGGCAGATCATCGCTACCATTGAAAACCCTCAATTTATACAGCTGCAGGAAGAATACCTTACCCTCGGCAACCGGATCCTGCTCGCAGAACAGGAAATGCAAAGACAGCGGGAGCTGAATGAAGGTAATGCAGGGGCGACGAGGAACCTGCAAAGTGCTACCGCAGAACTGAACACCCTACGTACCCGGAAAGCTTCTTTACAAAAGCAAATCCAATTGATGGGGATTAACCCGAACCGGATCAGTACCTCGAACCTCCAGTCTGCACTATTGGTCACCAGCCCGGTTAACGGTACGGTAAGCAACGAGTTTGCCAAGATCGGCAGCTATGTCGACGTCTCTTCTCCCGTGGTCGAGATAGTAGACAATGGCCTGCTCCACCTGGACCTCCAGGTATTCGAGAAGGACCTGCCTTTAATCAAAGAGGGACAGGTAGTGAACTTTGTGCTGACCAATAACCCTACCGTTACCTACACCGCAAAAGTATTTAAAATCGGTTCTTCTTTCGAGGATGAAAGTAAAACTATCGCCGTTCACTGCACGGTTACCGGCAACAAGAAGGGACTTATCGACGGGATGAATATCACCGGTATGATCAGTGCCGAAAATATTTCAACGCCTGCGGTACCTAATGATGCGATCGTAGAAGCAGATGGCAAATACTATATTTTCGTACAAACGGAAAAAACCGTGTCGACTACCGAAACAGCAAGCCATGAGGATCATGCAAGTAATGAAGGAGCAGCCGCACACAAGTCAAACGAAAAAGTGGGCAAGACGCTTAATTTCGAAAAAATAGAGATAGCTAAAGGCGTTTCTGATATGGGCTACACGGCAATCACGCCGGTATCTGAATTACCTCAAAATGTAAAGGTGGTTACGAAGGGGGCGTTCTTTATTAATGCTAAATTAAGCTCAGGAGGCCATGATCACGCCCACTAAAACAATAATCAGGTTATGAAGGATATAGAAAAAAAGCTACTGGAGAAGCATATCGTTCCTACCAGTATGCGGATATTGGTCTTTGATTGCTTAGACGGGCAATCCGTAGCTTTGTCATTGGCGGAGATCGAAGATCACTTCTATAAAGCGGACCGCATTACGATCTATCGTACCTTGAAGACCTTTGAAGAAAAAGGAGTTGTGCATAGCATACAAGAAAATAATACTACGAAGTTCATCCTCTGCCAGGATGATTGTAACGAGCAAACGCATAAAGACTGGCACCTCCATTTTTACTGCAAAATCTGCAAACAAACCACCTGTAAAGAGGACTTCACGATCCCGGAGATCCAGGGGCATGCTTATCGTATTGATGAGATTCGCCTGTTTGCCAAAGGGATCTGCGAGTACTGCCTGGCAGAAGGTTTGCAATAGTATTGCACGCCTTACCTGGTTAATTTTGTAGCCGTAGTAAACAGTCAATCATGAACACACGATATTTTTTATTGGTCTATTTTATTTTGTTCTTCGGCTTTGCGTTCTGGGGTACCAGTTACCGGGTAGCGCGGCGGATCAAAAAGAGCCCTGTAGTGTTACCCGCGGATGACAGCGCATTTGGCTTGGTGGGGCGGTATTTCAAACGGCTTATGATCGCCTTATTCCTGTATGCCGCCGGAACTGCGTTCGCAGATACATCCGCGGATTGCTTACCGGCACTACAGTTATTTTTGCAACCCTGGGTGCAATATACCGGCGTCCTGCTCATGCTCTTAGCATTGGGCTGGGTACTGATCGCCCAATACCAGATGCGGGATTCCTGGCGGATAGGAATTGACACCGAAACAAAAACAAAGCTCGTCACTACAGGCCTGTTTCGTTTTTCCCGCAACCCGGTTTTTGCAGGGATGCTACTGAGCCTGGCCGGGCTTTTCCTGTCCAGACCAGATGCTGTAACTTTATTCTTTTTACTTATCGGTTACTTATTAATACAGGTACAGGTACGGCTGGAAGAGGCATTCCTGCTAAAGGAGCACGGAGCCGTGTACCGGCAATACCAACTTAAAACAAGAAGATTTATATAATGGCACACCAACATAAATATGATGCACAGGGCCGGCAGCTCTGTTGCAACCAGACTGAAAAAGTATACCGGCAAGCTGATGAATTGATCCGGCAGGAGCACCCGCATCAGGAGGGCCACGAGCATGATCATGGGGATGGACACGATCATGATCACAGTAATTTGGAAGGAAGTGTCTTTAAAATGTTCCTCCCCGCCAGCATCTCTTTAATGCTTTTAATATCCGGTATTGCCCTGGACAATTGGATTCCGCAAAGCTGGTTCAGCGGCTGGCTAAGGATCGCCTGGTATGTAGCCGCTTATTTACCCGTTGGCTTACCGGTGATCAAAGACGCTTTCAGCAGTATCAGTAAAGGGGCCGTATTTTCAGAGTTCTTCCTGATGACGGTTGCTACACTCGGGGCTTTTGCGATTGCCGAATATCCGGAAGCAGTCGCGGTCATGTTATTTTACGCGATAGGAGAAGTTTTCCAAAGCATGGCAGTAAGCCGTGCGAAAGCGAATATTAAATCACTATTAGATCAACGACCAGATGAGGTCACTATAATTGAGGGGAGTGAAGCGAGGACAGTAAAAGCAGCCAGTGTCCCTATTGGCACTGTTGTCCAGCTCAAACCAGGAGAAAAACTGGGCCTGGACGGGGAATTAATGTCCGACTCCGCTTCCTTCAATACTGCGGCACTCACAGGAGAGAGCAAGCCCGATACTAAAAATAAAGGAGCAAGCGTGCTCGCCGGTATGATCAACCAGAATACGGTGAGCCTTGTAAAAGTGACCCGGGCCTACACGGACAGTAAGCTCAGCAAGATCCTGGAGCTGGTGCAAAATGCAACCGCACAGAAAGCGCCTACGGAATTATTCATTCGTAAGTTTGCAAGGGTCTATACGCCAATCGTTGTCTTCCTGGCCATAGGCATCTGTTTCCTGCCTTCTTTATTCCTTGCTGATTATGTATTCCGGGATTGGCTGTACCGGGCATTGATCTTCTTAGTGATCTCTTGCCCCTGTGCTTTGGTGATCAGCATACCACTGGGTTATTTCGGCGGTATAGGTGCCGGCAGTCGCAATGGCATTTTATTTAAAGGCAGTAATTTCCTGGACACACTGGCTTCGGTACGGCATGTGGTGATGGACAAAACGGGTACCTTGACCGAAGGAGTGTTCCAGGTGCAGGATATTGCTTTTAATGACATTATTGATAAAAGTGAGCTGTTGCAATGGATAAACGCTTTAGAAAGTAACAGCACACATCCGGTAGCTACCGCAATTCACAACTATGTAGGCGCACCGGATAGCAGTATTAAAATGGAACAGGTGGAAGAAATCGCCGGCCACGGACTCAAAGCGCTGATCCATGGAAAGCCTTTACTGGTGGGCAACTTCAAGCTTATGGACCGGTTTAATATTGTTTATCCTACAGATCCCGGCCGTATTGTCTACACTTTGATCGCGGTGGCTTACGATCAAAAATATTTGGGCTACATCACCATTGCTGACCGTATCAAAGAGGATGCGAAACAAACAATAGACTCGCTGCACCGCCAGGGCATCCGGGCAACAATGCTCAGCGGCGATAAAGACAGCGTGGTACAATTCGTGGCCAAAGAGTTAGGTATCGATAGCGCCTTCGGAGACCTGCTGCCGGAGGACAAGGTCAATAAAGTAAAGGCTATAAAAGCAAGAAACGAAAAGGTTGCTTTCGTGGGCGACGGCGTAAATGACGCGCCTGTGGTAGCCCTGAGCGATGTCGGTATCGCCATGGGCGGCCTGGGCAGTGACGCTACGATCGAAACAGCGGATGTCGTGATCCAGGATGATCGCCCGTCGAAGATACCTATGGCCATACATATCGGCAAGCAAACCAGGAAAATTGTGTGGCAAAATATCACCCTGGCATTTATAGTAAAGGCTATAGTTCTCCTCCTTGGCGCAGGTGGATTAGCAACCATGTGGGAGGCGGTCTTCGCGGACGTAGGGGTTGCGCTGCTGGCCATACTGAACGCAGTACGCATCCAGAATAGGAAATTTGCCCCCTAAAGCATTCACAAGAATAAATGAAGCCGGCCTTATCCGGCCCAAGCTTTTTGAAGGTAAGCATGCCGCAACTCAGCTGTGCCCGCTATCTTTGTGCAGGCAATCTAAAAATACAAGACCACATGAACACAGCCGGACTAAATTACAGGAACGCGGAGCTCAAAGACCTGGAAATAATTGTCGCTATCTATAATTCCACTATCCCTTCCAGGATGGTGACCGCGGACACGGAACCGGTTACCGTAGCCAGCCGGGAAAAATGGTTTGCCGAGCATAACGCTGCTCAGAGGCCGCTATGGATGATCGAGAATGATGAGCAAGAGGTGGTGGGCTGGGTGAGCTTCCAGTCATTCTATGGCCGGCCGGCTTATGATGCTACGGTTGAGATCAGCCTCTACCTGGACGATAGCCAGCGAGGCAAAGGACTGGGCAAAGCAGTTTTAGAATATTGTATCGACAAAGCGCCGGATTACGGGATCAAGACTTTACTCGGGTTTATTTTCGCTCATAACGCACCCAGCCTGAAACTGTTTCGATATTTCGGATTTGAAGACTGGGCAACGCTGCCGGGTATCGCCCTGCTCGACGGACAAGAAAGAGATTTAAAAATACTGGGGAAACGTATTGCTCCCTGAAACGGCAAGACTATCGGATGTTTTAAAACTTAACCGTATTCCTATCGGATCACAATTGACTGAGGAAACATAATTTTTTTTTACAAAAATTAGAAAAAAAATTATATTTGTACGCATAGAATGAAAAAACTGCTGATCATACTCCTGCTATTTGTATATGCCAACAGCCTTGTTGGTGCTACACTGCATTTCCATTATTGCATGGGGGAGTTGGTCGAAGTAAGTTTTAAAGCAGCCGAGCAACAGGCTTGTGGTAAATGCGGCATGCATGGACCGGCCAAAAAGGGCTGCTGCGAAGATGTTCAGAAAGAAATTAAATTAAAAACAGAACATCAAAAGAACGCGACACAGGATATAGCTTTTAAATACATCAGCGCTCCTGCCTTGCTTCCCTCTTTTCCTCTTTTCCGTGTTGCTATACTCCCGCTGCACAAGGATAGTTATACCAATTACCGGCCACCCCCTCCCAAAGAGCTCCGGCAAAAATTACGAATCTTATACTGCAATTACCGGATTTGATTTAAGCTCCTGTCTGCCCTACCGCTTCCTGCAGCAGCAGGCTGCTGTGTGCCTATAACCGATTGTTATAGCCCATTAAGGGTTGACCTACCGCCGCTTAACACTTCTCTATTCCGATTATTTAAAATATTATAAGAAATGAAAAATATAATTGCACTTTGTACGCTGCTTTTCGCCTCTTTAATGGCTACGGCACAAAAAAATGTAACCCTGCATATCAGCCATAAATTGGGGACGGCTCCTTTTGCCTTTAATGAAACCGGGCAGAATAACCTGTCTCAGAATTTTAAAATCAGCCGTATTGATTATTATATCTCCGGCATTAAAGTGATCCACGACGGCGGCATGGAATTGTCGTTACCGGATCATTACATTCTGGCAAAAGGCAGTGCTGCTGTAGCCGAAGACCTGGGCTCCCTGAATGTAACCAATGTGGAAGGCATTAAATTTTCTATTGGCGTAGAAGCGCCTGCCAATAATGAGGATCCGACTTTAAGACCCGCCGGACACCCGCTCTATTTACAATCCCCTTCTATGCATTGGGGCTGGGCTTCAGGTTACCGCTTTGTAGCCATGGAAGGGACTGCAGGAAATATTTCTTCCAATGCTTTTGAAATTCACGGCCTCGGAAATAATAATTACTTCACGCAAACCGTAATGGTAGCCGGAGAAAATACCGGAAATGAAGTCCACATTTACCTGGATGCCGATTATACCGAAGCCTTAAGAGATATCAATGTTGCAGCCGGTCCTATAGATCATGGTGTAGATGCTACTGACCTGCAGCTGTTACAAAATTTCCGGGACCACGTTTTCAAACCTGGCTCCAGTGCAACCTCCGTCAAAAACCAGCCGGAGATCTCCCGTTTTGCCCAAGTATACCCGAACCCTGTGTCGGACAAATTGGCTATTGACCTCCTGGTACCGCATAAGCATGCGCGCACGGCGCAGGTTATCGATTTCCTGGGCAAAGTACATTACACAACAGCACTTCCGGCGCAACATAATGTAATCGATCTATCTGCTTTAGCAAAAGGTACATATATCATTCGGCTTTATGAAGGCGGGAAAGATATGGGCAGCCAGAAAATAATGCTGCGTTAATGACTGCTTTATTGCGCCATGCGATTATCCTGGTCCTGTTACTGCCTGTTTGCCTGTATAGCTGTAAAAAAGAGCAAACCGCGGTAACCGGTACAGACATCATGCTACTGCCTGAAGGCTTTCCAGCAATGCCGGAACCTGAAAACAACCGGTTTTCCCTGCAACGGTGGACTTTAGGCAAGCAGTTATTTTACGACAAACGGCTGTCAAGAAGCAATACGATCAGTTGTGGTTCCTGCCATCACGCGGCAATCGCTTTCAGTGATTCGCTGGCCCTTAGTCCCGGAGACGGCAATGCTCCCGGAACGAGCAATGCCCCGTCGCTGGCCAATATCGGCTATCACCCCTACTTTACCCGTGCAGGTGGCGTACCTAC
>CAXYKQ010000317.1:0-5515 GCA_964277835.1 uncultured Edaphocola sp.
AGTAAATGCTGTAGCCAGTTCGGGATGCTGTTGATATACATGGTGAAATAATTACTTCAAAATTAGGAACAATTCTAAACAATGCGGACTAAGAATTTCGCTACTTTTGCCATCGAAAAATTCCTCTTGCTTATTTATGTTTATTGAACCGCTCCATTCGAAAAAATCCGGTTGGATAGAAGTTATTAGTGGGTCCATGTTTTCCGGAAAAACGGAGGAGCTGATTCGTAGACTCAGGCGTGCCCAGATCGCACATCAGAAAATAGAGATCTTCAAGCCGGCTATAGATACCCGTTATGACGATACCGACCTTGTTACCCATAACGATGCCCGTATCCGCTCTACCCCGGTAAGCTCTTCACAGCATATATTGCTGCTGGCAGATGAAGTTGACGTTGTGGGTATTGATGAAGTGCAATTTTTCGATATGGAAATAGTGAACGTTGTCGAAACACTGGCTAACAAAGGTATCCGGGTCATTGTCGCCGGGCTGGATATGGATTTTAAAGCTCAGCCGTTCGGACCGATGCCTTTCCTGCTGGCTAAAGCGGATTTTATTACTAAGTTGCATGCGATTTGTGTACAATGCGGGCAGATTGCTCATTTTTCTTACCGGAAAGCGGCAGATGAGCAGAAGATACTGTTAGGGGAAACAGATGTTTACGAACCGCGATGCCGCAGCTGTTTCTACCAGGGAGGATAATTGCTACTTACTTTCTGTAGTTTTGATCGAAAAAGAAGCCAGTACGGGGTTATGATCTGATAAGGCCACATCCGGAGAGCTGTAGCCCTTACAGTTGAAAAACTTATGGTCATAGAAAATATAATCTATGCGTAGTGTTGGGAAAATATTCCGGTAGGTGCGGCCAAATCCGAAACCTTTCGCGACGAAGGCATCTGAAAGATCTCCTTTTACCTTCCGGTATACGTAAGATCCGGGCATATCATTCATGTCGCCGCAAATAATAGCCGGTAAAGTAGCCTTGTCCATAATCGAATCGATACTGTTGGCCTGCGAAGCGCGTTTCGAAGAAGCCAGGATCAGTTTGGTCAAGATACCTTTTGTTTTGGATTCTACCTTTGTCGGTAATTTCGTGGTTTTCTCTGAGGCATAAGCGACTTCGGCATTGCTCAAGGTCACCGATTGTAAATGCGTTACATAGAGCCGGAATTTTTTCTGATCGCCCAGCTCTACATCTACCCCCATCAGGTTGTAATAATTTCTTTTTGGGTCCAGCGAGTAACGGTGCATCTTTGATAAAGGAAATTTGGAGAATACAGCATGCCCGACTTTAATCACCTCATTCACCCCGGCTTCAATATTTATATTGCGCTTGGGATAGTCGTCTTCAATTGAAAATTCGTAATAATTATAGCCAAGTCCCCTCAGGAGTTCCACGTAAGGTTCGTTGGTATTGCCTGCATCTACATAGTACTCCTGTAAGCACAGTATATCAGGCGCCTGCTCGCTGATAAATTCTATGATCTTGTTTTTAGACTGCTTGTTTTTGGTCCACTCACCCAGGTCAAAAAGGTGCACATTCCAGGTCATGACCTTAAGCGACTGGTCTTCCGCTTCTACGGTAGCACCCAGCAGGTTAATCCCGAAAGAGGATTTGGTAACAGAAAAGCACAGGAGTAAAGTGCCTAAAGGAATTAAACTGAATTTTTTTCTCTCGGTAAACAACCAGAAGAACAAAAAAAATACGTTCAACGCAACGGCAAATACATTAGAAAAACTGAATAAACTCAGGATCGATTCATTAACAGATACATCCCGGTAAGCGGCCCAGGTACATAGCGATAACCAAAGTGCCGTGCCTATGGTGAAGAATAAGCCGGTACTTCTGAAGAATAAATTAAGCCTGCTGATAAATTTATTTTGCTTCAATGGTTAGAAAAACTTTGTTATTGATACTTTTTTAGCAATTCTCTTTCCTCCTTCGTCAGGGATTGGATGCCGCTTTCATTGATCTTGTCCAGGATTGCATCCAGGTCTGCACTTACCTCTTTAAATGTCTTATCTCCGATTTTTCTTTTCGCTGCTACTTTATGCGCTCCCCAACCTAACAGCCTGTTGCAGGCAGCACCTAGCTTTATACCTTTATTGGCCAACTGCATGTACAGCACTCCCGCAAGCCCGCCGGCGATCAGCAATCCAAAATACGGGTAATTTTTGGATTCAAACAGTACCAATATATTTATTACCAAATAGATAACGATCAATAACCATAAAGGGACCGAAAAATTAGGCGAAAAATAAACTTTATACCTCGGCGCCACACTTAAAGCACCTAAAGAGAAACCCAGGACAGCGGCATCTGCACCGCTGAACATATTGTGCGGGTGTGGTAAAGGAAAGTAGTATTGAAGGGCGATAAAAGCGATACCGCCGATAATATTGGAAACAATAAATAAGGGTAAAATTTCACTCTTTCCTACCAGTTGCTGGATCACGCTACCGAATACAAACAACCAAACAAGGGTAGTGAAGAGCTTAAAAAAGCTCAGGCCGGTAAACATAAAGGTCAATAAGGTCCAAGGATGCTTCAGCATACCAGCTAAAGGTTGGAGCGCAAAATGTACATAAATCTTGCTTTCAAAATAAAAAGTCGATTCCGGGGAAGGGACCTGTTGCCACATGAAAATGACAATTTTTGCCAGGTGCAGCATAATATATCCTGCACCACAAAAGAAAACCAGCTTCAATAAAGGATTGTTTTCGTAATCCGATAATAAAGTTTTCCTGCTGCTGTTTAAATAATCCATAATTTATCTTAAATAGAGTTTCCCTTTACTTTTCCAGTAAGCTAAGACGAAAAATGCGAAAAGCATACCACCCAGGTGTGCGAAATGCGCCACATTATCACCCGCGGAGTTATTGAGTCCCGAAACCAGGCCGATCACCGCAAGTATCGCTACGAAATACTTTGCTTTCATGGGGATCAGGAAATAGATCTGCACGATCGCATTGGGAAACATATAGCCAAATGCAAATAATGCACCGTAAACAGCGCCGGATGCGCCTACCATAGGGATATTTACAGGAGAAGGAATCTCGGTTAAAAAAGCGCCGTAACGCGCAGGGTCCTGGTAAGCAGCAGTAACAAAATCCGCTATAGTAAAGTGCATGACGATCATTTGGCATAAGGCCGCACCGAGTCCGCTGATAAAATAGAGGATCAGAAATTTCTTAGTTCCCAATACATTTTCCACCGGTGTACCGATCATCCATAGCGCCAACATGTTAAATATAATATGGCTGAAATTATCCGTGCTGTGCATGAACATATGCGTGACCGGTTGCCAGGGCCTGAAAAATGGAGATTCCCATGGGAAAAGGCCTAATATATAGGTAAGGTCAATATTCATCCTTTGTACGCCCAGGGTGAGCAGGAACATCAATACATTAATGATGATCAGGTTTTTGATCACCGGGGGCAGGCTGGCTCCTCCTATATTTCTAAACTGTTGCGACATAACCATTCAAATAAATCTGCTCAAAAATACACAATAAAACCTTGATTTATGATTTCTCGGTGCTTTTGTCGCTGCTAAATCTATCCTAAGAGTAAAGACCCCGTACATTTTCATTAAATTTGCCCGATTCAATCTTCCTAGTTCATGAAAGCAATGATATTGGCCGCCGGTTTGGGTACCCGCCTCAAACCTTTTACCGACCATCACCCCAAAGCTCTGGCTAAAGTAAACGGCAAGAGTTTGCTGGAGATCAATATTGTCAACCTGCAACGCTTTGGCATTCGCGATGTCATCGTTAATGTGCACCACTTTGCGGACCAGATAGAGCAGGTGCTGGCCGACAATAACGGTTTTGGCAGCCGCGTAAAGGTTTCAGATGAAAGAGCAGCAGTGCTGGAGACCGGGGGGGGACTGAAAAAGGCAATCCCTTTGCTCAGAGATACCGAAGACATACTGGTGATGAACGTGGATATCCTCTCCGATTTTGACCTGAACCGGATGTTCCTGCAACATAAAAGGAGCGGCGCTTTGGCAACACTGGCAGTGCAGCAGCGCAGCAGTTCCCGTTATTTCCTGTTTAAAGAAGAGGAACAATACCTGCGCCTATGCGGCTGGCGCCATGCCACCACCCTCGAAGAGAAACTGCCGTGCTCCGGGGCGGCAAACATGAAGCCACTGGCTTTCAGTGGTATACAGATCGTTCAGGCTGCTTTTTTACATAAGATTGTCCAGGACGGCAAATTCTCATTGGTGGATCTTTACCTGTCTCTATGTTGTCACGAAGCTATCCTGGCCTGGGATCATACCGGCGACAACCTGCTGGATGTCGGTAAACCCGAAAGCCTGGTGCAGGCTGCGAAAATGTTTCCTCTTTAAATACCAGATCTTTATACTATTTTATGAACCAACGCCAGTTATTCCAGCAATATTTAGCCCCGACTTCACCGGAACCTATGGCCTTGCCGATCACCAGGGCAGAGGCAGAATTTTTATACGACGACCAGGGCAAACAATACATTGACCTGATCGGCGGGATCAGTGTCTGTAACGTAGGGCACAGGCATCCCAAAGTAGTGGCCGCTATTAACCGCCAGGTAAACGAGTATTTGCATGTAATGGTCTATGGAGAACTGGTGCAATCGCCTATGGTTGATTACGCCGCGTTGCTAGCGCAACATCTGCCGGAAAATCTATCCTGTACTTACTTTACCAATTCCGGTGCAGAAGCGGTTGAAGGCGCTATGAAACTGGCTAAGAGAGCCACCGGCCGCGCCACCATAATCGCATGTCATAAAAGCTACCATGGGTCTACGCAGGGCGCCTGGAGCCTGATTGGTTCCGAAGCGTTCAGAATGAATTACCGGCCTTTATTACCCCAGATTCATCATGTCACCTACAACAGCCGGGAAGCAATTGATGCGATCACCGAACAGACTGCCTGCATTATTTTAGAGACCGTGCAATCTGAAGCCGGGGTAATCAAACCTGCAATGGAATGGATACAGGCAATCCGCCGGAAGTGTACAGAGACGGGTACTTTATTGATCCTCGATGAGATCCAGACGGGTTTTGGCCGTACCGGAACGCTTTGGGGATTTGAACAATTCGGGATTGTGCCAGATGTTTTGCTGTTAGGTAAGGCATTAGGCGGAGGGATGCCTATGGGCGCATTTATTGCTTCCAGGGAATTAATGCAGGCGCTGAGTATCAACCCGATTTTGGGGCACATGACCACGTTCGGCGGTCACCCGGTGTGCAGCGCCGCCGGTATGGCTGCATTTGAAGTTTTGCTGGAGGAACAGCTGCACCACAGCGTAGCTCAGAAGGCGGCTTTATTCCTGGATAATTTACAACATCCTGCTATCAAAGGGATTTCCCACCATGGATTGATGATGGCCGTACAGCTGGAAAGTTTTGAAATAGTAGTGGAGACGATCAGGCATCTTTTGGCATTGGGCGTATTTACCGACTGGTTTTTATTCGCTGCCGACTGCATACGTATTGTCCCGCCGCTGAACATTTCTGAAGAAAGTAT
>CAXYKQ010000318.1:0-3799 GCA_964277835.1 uncultured Edaphocola sp.
AAAGTCAGCCTCGATTATCCTGCCAGCTTTATGCTGATCGCCTCCATGAACCCCTGTCCCTGCGGGTACTATAATCACCCGGAAAAGGAATGTACTTGTTCCCCACAGATCGTACATAAATATCTGAACCGCATATCCGGCCCGCTGCTGGACCGGATTGACCTGCATGTAGAGGTGACACCGGTGCCGTTTAGCGAACTTTCTGAAAACAGGAAGACGGAGCCCAGCGCAATAATACGAGAACGGGTAATGGCGGCACGTAACCGGCAAACCCAACGCTATGCTGCTGCGGAAGGTGTCTATTGCAACGCGATGATGAGCAGTAAAATGTTGCAGGAAAACTGCCAGCTGGATACGGTCAGCAGTAAGCTGCTGAAAGTCGCTATGCAAAAGCTGAATTTATCGGCGCGGGCTTATGACCGCATCCTTAAGGTCGCCAGAACTATTGCAGACCTTGCGGGGACTGAAGCTATTAAGGCTGAGCATATCGCTGAAGCCATACAATACAGGAGCCTCGACCGGGAAGGCTGGGCCGGCTAAGCAGCCGCATAAAAAAGGGAAGCCATTTTTAGCTTCCCCTACGCCCTTTGTTACCAGGCTATTTAATGACGCACATAGCCATGGGCCCTGCGCATGTTTCTACTGTGATTTAATGCTCTTTTATGCTCACGGATAGCGATCTTGTGACGTCTTTCTATGGCACGTCGCTCTCTCAGGCTCAAGTGGCGACCTCGGACACCATGATGCGCCACGGGTCTCCGGGCATGGATGTGTTTCGGATGATGATACTTCTTAGGGTGATGCCTCCATTCTGACCTGTGATGTCCGTAGCGGCTGCTGTGTCGCTGGGCTTGGGCCTCGTTGATACCCAGAGAAAATAAGATAGTTAATACCGCGATAATGCCCAAAAATCTGCCTTTCATAATATACTTGATTGAATAAGTTGAAGAATTAATTGTACTATTTACCGGTTGCAACGTTTTTTTGATCTTAGCACGTAGTAATAGACCGGGAAGCAGGAAGAAGGTTTAGATAGGGCTTTTTTTTTTGTTTTCTTTATAATTTGCAGATTTTCCGCCCCGGTAAATTTTAATCCTTATTTTTGATTTCCTGTTTACCACAGATCACCTAATTTATGGAGTTTGTCGATTTAAGTTTGCCTGGCGCTAAGCTGATAACCCTACCTGCTTTTGCAGACGACAGGGGCTCTTTCGTTAAAACCTTCAACGATGCCATTTTTCAGGAAGCGGGAATCAATTTTGAACTGAGAGAAAGCTATTTTTCTTATTCCAGGTCCGGGGTCATCCGCGGCATGCATTTCCAATTACCCCCGCATGATCATGCAAAGATCGTTTTTTGTCCTAAAGGAGCCATACTTGACGTTATCGTTGATCTGCGTAAAGCTTCGCCCACCTACGGGAATTTCGAGGCAAGGATTTTATCGGAAGCTAATCACCAGGCTTATTATATTCCTACGGGTTTTGCGCATGGATTTAAAGCGCTGGAAGCCGATTCCATTACTTATTACCTGGTATCTTCCGGGTATCACCAGGCCAGCGATACAGGCATTCGCTGGGACAGTTTTGGAATGGAATGGGAGATAGAGGAGCCGGTCATTTCTGCGAGAGATAAAGCCTTCGGGTTATTTGCTGATTTTCAAAGTCCTTTTTAATTTTTTAAACGAATTTTATGCGCATAGCTTTATTCCCGGGCACCTTCGACCCGATAGCACTCGGTCACGTGGATGTGATCCGCAGAGCCATACCTCTGTTCGATAAAATAGTGATCGGGGTGGGCCTGAACGCTTCCAAACAGCCCATGTTCTCCGTGGAGCAAAGATTAAACTGGATCAACGAGATATTTAAAGACACTGATAAGGTCGAAGCCCATGCGTATGAGGGATTAACCATCGGCTATTGCGAACAGATTAATGCCCGCTTTATATTACGGGGCATCCGTTACGTCAGTGATTTCGAATATGAAAAAGGAATCGCGGACATGAACCGTATGCTTAGTAAGCATATCGAAACCATATTCCTGACCAGCTCTCCCGAGTATTCAACGGTTTCGTCGACGCTGGTGCGCGATGTCATCCGCTACAATGGTGATGTACGCCAGTTTTTACCCGAAGCGGTACAATGGAAATAATAAACCGGCATTTAATGTTTCCTTAAGTGTTTTTTTGACTATCTTTGCCCCTCAAAAAATTAAAAAATTATGTTGACAAACGTTTTGTTGCAGGCAGCGGCGCCCGGTGGCGGAGGAATGGGAATTTTTATGATGGTCGGTATGATCGTTGTAATGTATTTCTTTATGATTCGTCCCCAACAAAAGAAAGCGAAAGAGCAAAAGGCTTTTGCGGAAACGATTGCCGTAGGTGAGAAAGTAGTCACTACTTCCGGTATTCATGGAAAAATCACCCGTACTAATGAAGACGGTACTATAGCTTTAGAGATCGATAGAAACACTACCATATTAGTAGAGCGCCAGGCGATCAGCATGGAAATGACCCAGGCTTTCAATAAAAGAACAGGAGCTGCTACTGCGGCGAAAGTGATCGCTTAATCAGCTTATATATCTTAAAAGAAAAATCCGGCAATGTCTGCCGGATTTTTTTGGTCTATTTTTTCTTTTTAACGATTTTCTTAATGCCCCAGATCCCTAGTTCTATCAATTGCCATCGGATCAGCGAGGCGACTACTTTTCGACCTATACCTTTATTTTTGGAAACATTTAAAATGTTAAGCGAATTCTTTTTGTTCGCCGTTACAGGTAAAGGACTTACCGGGGCTAAAGGATTCGCCGGGTAAAGGCTGAGCGTGTTCAGTTGTGCCCGGCTCGTTTTTTTTCTTTTACTTTTTCTTGATTTGAAAAAACCGAATACGGAAGGCAACAGGTCCATGCCGATTTTTACGGGATCGAAAATATTACTGATTGCGTTACCTTCTATATCCCGGTATTCTCTCTTGATGCGGTCCTGCGCATCTTCCAGACTCTTAAGGGATTTGAAGCTGCCGTATTTTCTGCGTAGAGGTTTGGCCATATATGTTCCGTTTAAGTAATTAATGGAGCGCTTTAATTAAAGCAACTCTGGAGGAGCGACTTAGTTTTCCTCCTCCTCTTCTTTGTCGTTTCTCGGTTTGGTTAATATCCAGAGTATTTTTCCGCCCAGGAGTTTAAATAATGTTTTTCTCAGGAGGAGCAGCAAAAACAGCAATAACAAAATAATCGCTGAAACTGCAAAATAACCCAATGTTCTGCTATTGAACACATAGCAAAGCCACTCTGCGAGACCGAAAGCCGCAAAGCCGAACATAACCATCACCAGGAAGAAAGCTACCGCACCCATAATTAAATAACCCATCACGTTAACGATGCGCTCCAAAGCTTCCAAACGGAATTCCTGAAAACGAAGATTAATGTAATGGGTTATGTATTGTCTAAGTGCTTTTATAGGATTTTCCAAAGGCTTTTATTTTTTTATGTGAAACAAAATTACTTTTTCAAAGCCGAAAAGCCAAAACAAAAGTATGCAGAGCTTAGTTTTCGAAAATTTCTTGCTCTAAATCTTTAGCTTTCTTAGTTACTTTATCTTTTAATTTATTGACAGTATCTTTTAACTTGTCAATTTGTTCGTCACGTTTTTCTTTATCCGTGCCTAAAATGTAACCTACTGCTGCGCCTACTACTGTTCCTAATAATAATGTTGCAACTGTTTTTCCTGCGTTGTTTGCCATGATTGTTTTGATTTAATAGGTTAAAGATGTGTTTACTGTTACAAATCTATACTACTTTTGTT
>CAXYKQ010000319.1:0-13033 GCA_964277835.1 uncultured Edaphocola sp.
ATGCCATAACCGTACCACTTTTAAAGGCTAAGGCAGCAGCCGATGAAGCCGTGGCTAACGCGGAAACAGCAAACAACGCCGACGCCTGGTTTGCTAAAGGAGTTACTTATATAGAATTAGCCCGCATACCGAAATTTGCCGATAAGAAATATTATAATGAGGGCATGGAAGCCTTAAAGAAAGCATTCAGCATTAACCCGAAAATAGTTAGCAAAGATGGCGCAGAGAATAGCGTCTTTAACGCCGGCATCTTCGCATTTAACGGTGCGCTGTCCTCATTAAACGACGACAATTACGAGGAGTTATTCCGCTCTTTGACCACAGCCCGGGACGCTTTTACCTTTAACGACCGGAAAATGTTCAAGGATAGAAAAGAAGTAGATACGCTACTGGCTGATATCAACTACTACGAAGGTTTCGGTTACTATTCTAAAAAAGACTACCCTAAGGCGATCTCTTTATTAGAAGAGTCTCTGAAAAATCCGGTTACCCAGTCTAAGGCAGATGCTTACCGGATCCTGGCATTTTCTTACGGTGAAGTCAAAAACCCGGAAAGGCAAATTGCAACTATCGAAGCTGCCAAGAAAAAGTTCCCGAATAATAAAGACCTTGAAGCAGATGAATTGAACTATTTCATTTCCCAAGGCAAAGAAACGGAGCTGATCAGCAAATTCGAGAGCGCCGTTTCCAAAGAACCGGGTAATGCCCTATATATTAATAACCTCGGGGTGCTTTACCGGAACATGGGGATGGAGAAAAATGGTAAATTCGCCGATGACGCAGCTGAATGGCATAAGAAAGCCGAGGAGACGTTGAAGAAAGCTTTGGAATTGGAACCGAATAACGCGGTATATAATTTCAACCTTTCTACGGTATACGTGATAAAAGGCGATTATGTTGCGAATAAGATGAACGCGCTAACCAACAGTAAGGCCGATAACCAGAAGTACGATGAAATGGTAAAAATCCGTAGAGGTTACCTGGACCAGGCAATCGCGGCTTTGAATAAAATGGAATCTATACTGGAACCCAAATTAAAAAATAAGTCTATCAACCAGGAAGAGAAAGGATATTTAATGGAGGGCGTACAGACTTTAAGTCGTATCTACGCACAGGTTAACGATGTAGAGAAAGCCAAAGAATACCGCGCAAAATTGAAGAATTACGAAGATAACTTTTAATAGTTCGTTCTGATTACCGAGCCGTTATCTCAGCAGGAACCGGGTGATAAACCCGTCCTTACTGCGGGATAACGGCTTTTTAGCATATATTTATTGGATTGCAGCGCTGATTTTACCATATTTTTTGCAGGAAAAATGAATAAATTGCAGCATATTGCGACACAGGTTAATTTAAGAAACATCAGATTTTAATGGAATCAGGTTCAGTGGGCCTAAATATAAGTGCCCTTAACGAAAAAATTAAAGAAAAAAGTGCTTTTATCGATATTCTAAATATGGAATTGAACAAAGCAATTGTGGGGCAGAAACGGATGGGCGAGAGCCTTTTGATCGGTTTATTGACCAATGGCCATATCCTTCTGGAAGGGGTACCGGGCCTGGCTAAAACACTGGCGATTAAAAGCCTGGCGGCAGCGATTGATGCGAAATTCAGCCGCATACAGTTTACCCCGGATCTCCTTCCTGCAGATGTGGTCGGTACGATGATTTATAATCCTAAAGAGCATAGTTTCGAAGTGCGCAAAGGGCCCATCTTTGCCAATTTTGTATTGGCGGACGAGATCAACCGCGCTCCTGCTAAAGTGCAGTCTGCACTTTTAGAGGCAATGCAGGAAAAACAGATCACGATCGGTGATAAAACCTACCGGCTGGAAGAACCTTTCCTGGTGATGGCTACACAAAACCCCATAGAGCAGGAGGGGACTTATGCACTCCCCGAGGCCCAGGTAGACCGTTTTTTATTGAAAGTCGTAATCGGTTACCCGGAAAAAGAAGACGAGAGATTGATCATCCGGCAGAATATAAATCCAAAAGGTGCGCCGAAAGTAAATGCGGTAGTTGCTGCTAATGATATCATAGAGGCGCGGCAACTCGTAAGGGAGGTGTATATGGACGAGAAGATCGAACAATATATATTGGACATCGTTTTTGCTACCCGTAACCCCGTCGAATACAAATTGGGTAAATTAAAAGGTTATATCGCTTTCGGCTGTTCTCCGAGGGCGAGTATCAGCCTGGCGATTGCGGCCAAGGCCCACGCGTTCATCAGGCACCGGGGTTATGTCATACCGGAAGATATTCGGGCAGTGTGCCATGATGTGTTGCGGCATCGGATTGGTATTACCTATGAAGCAGAAGCAGAACACATTACCTCTGTAAACATCATAGACGAAATCCTGAATGCAGTAGAAGTGCCTTAAATAAAGGCATACGCGCGTTCATTCACTTTACCCGCTACCCAAAATCGTAATTTTTAAATGACGACGAGCGAGATTCTAAAGAAAGTCAGGAAAATTGAAATAAAGACGAAAGGCCTGAGCAGTCACATTTTTTCGGGAGAATATCATTCCGCCTTTAAGGGACGCGGTATGTCCTTTAGTGAAGTGAGGGAATATATGCCTGGAGATGATGTGCGTGCTATTGACTGGAACGTGACAGCGAGGCTTTCGGCGCCCTATGTCAAAGTTTTCGAAGAAGAGCGGGAACTGACCCTGATGCTGTTGGTAGATATCAGCCGCAGCTCTGTATTTGGATCAGATACTATCAGTAAAAAAGCGTTAATCACAGAAATTGCAGCAGTGCTTTCGTTTTCTGCGAATACTAATAATGACAAAGTAGGGGTTATTTTTTTCAGCGATAAAATTGAAAAATTTATCCCGCCTAAAAAAGGAAAAGTACACGTCCTGCGCATTATCCGGGAATTAGTCGCCCTGGAGCCGGTCGCGGAAAGTGGCACTGACATCGCCGTAGCATTGGAGTTCCTGAATAATGTGATCCGGCAAAGGTGCATCAGTTTTTTATTGAGTGACCTGATCGCCCCACCTTATGAACAAGCTTTAAAAATGGCGGCGCGCAAACACGATTTTGTAGCCCTGCAGGTATATGATCATTTTGACGCCACGCTCCCTAATGTGGGCCTCATTGCTGTAAAAGATGCGGAATCGGGGAAGAAAATGCTTATTGATACTTCGGATAAAGCGACGCGGCAGCAGTACGAGTTTGCATTTAAGCGACAACAGGATTACAATAAAGAGATTTTTATAAGATCGGGCGCACAGTTATTGAATGTGCGTACCGACCACGATTATATAAAAGTATTACAAGGCTTTTTCAGAGGCAGAATTTAGTAGTGAAAAACTTGAAAACAATTCGTCGATACATACAGCGGCTATTTATCATTTTGAGCATCAGTTTGATGAGTGGGAATGCTTTTGCCCAGGTGAAGGCAACGGCCAAAACTGACGCGCGGCAGATAGAGATAGGAGACCAGTTTCACCTGTTCCTGGAGGTGAGAGTGCCCGACGGCAGCGGAAGGCTTTCCTGGGCAAAGCTCCCGGAAATGCAGGGGCTGGAAATAGTGGACACCGGAACCGTGGATTCCGCTTTCAATGGAAAAGACCTCGTCTACAAACAAAAACTGACACTTACCGGTTTCGATTCCGGGGTTTACGTCATCCCGGCTTTTGATTTCCCGCTGGTAGAAGCTTCGGGGAATGTGGTGCCGGTACAGACTGATACCCTTTCCGTGTCTGTGCGAACCCTGCCCGTAGATACTACCGCAGCAATAAAACCGATTAAAGATATTGAAGAAGTCGAAAAAGACTGGTGGGCGTACTGGCCCTGGTATTTAGCGGGTCTGGTTACCTGTACGGTGCTGGTACTGCTGCTGATCCGCATCTTTAAAACAATTGCTGCGAAACGGAAAACGCCTAAAAATGCAGAAAAACCGGATGCAAAGGCACTAAGGTTACTGAGGGAGTTAAAGACCATGCCGTTTGATGGAGAAGACGGTCAAAAACAATATTTCTCTATGCTGACTCAAGTAGTTAAGGATTATATCGAGGCCCGCTTTGGCATTTCCATTGCTGAAATGACTACGGACGAACTATTGAAAGTTGCGAAGCAAAATAATGAATTAAGACCACTAAGAACAGAATTAAAGCTCATCTTCAGAACGGCAGACCTGGCGAAATTCGCTAAAGCGACCCCTGGCACCGAAGCTCAGGATTTGTGCCTGGATGCAGCCGTGTTGCTGGTGCAGAAAACCCCTAAAGCGCAAGAGGAGGGCGGTAACCAGTAATGCGTATTCCATTCACTACCTACCAGTTTGCCGATCCCCTTTACTTTTTATTACTGCTCTCATTGCCGGTTTTCTATTGGTTATCGAAACGTCTTTTTAACCGGCGCAATCAGGATTATACGCTGTCCACCACTCTGGGCATTGAGCAGCGCGCTCCCCTGAGCCTCAAGGCCCGGCTGCTGCCTTATTTAAAGTACCTGACCTATATTGCCGGCGTGTTTTTTATTATTGCTTTGGCGCGGCCTCAAGATACCGCCGTCAATGAAGCAATTGACGCGGAAGGGATTGATATCGTGCTGAGTCTGGACATCTCACCGAGTATGGATGCCGAAGACCTCAAACCGTCCCGGCTCGAAGCAGCGAAAGAGGTCGCAGTTAATTTTATCAAAGGCCGTCCTTCCGATCGTATTGTCCTTGTTATTTTTGCCGGGGAAAGCTTCACTCAATGCCCGGCCACCATTGACCATAACGTGTTGATCGAGCAGCTGGAAAATTTACATAGTAACTTGTTGGTAAAGAGTACTGCTATCGGCATGGGACTGGCCTCTGCAGTCAATAATTTGCGGCACCTCACCGGGAAAAGTAAAGTGGTGATCCTGATGACCGACGGCGTTAATGAAGGCGGTACCATAAGCCCGGAGACCGCTTTAGAGATCGCACAGTTATACGGAATCCGTGTATATACCATTGGTGTTGGCGCTACAGGAGAAACTTTTATGCCTGTTACTGACGAGAACGGCAATGTTATTTCCCGGCAGAAAATGCCGGTAATGATCGATGAAGCTATCCTGAACAAGATCGCTAAAGGTACGGGGGGTAAGTATTTCCGCGCGACCGATAACGGATCCTTACAGAAGATCTATAATGAGATTGATCAGCTGGAGAAAAGTAAAATCGAATCCAATAGCCTGGTCCAATTTAGAGATTGCTATCGTCCTTTCTTATTTATCGGGTTGGCATTGTTAGTGCTGCAATCCCTGATGTCTCTGACCTATTTCAGATCGCTTAACGCGTAAATATTGTTGTATATTTATAAGCATACAACAAGAACTGTCGTTGTTGTAAATAACTATGCTTAAACAACTACAACTTACTTTTCTTTTATTGTTTGCTTTTATCACTCTTTGCATTTCAGCGATAGTGCTCAACCTGTACACCTGGAATTTGGTGGCACACCGGCTGGGTTACAACACTGAAATTTACTATCGTGGTTATGTGTCTGCCTGTAACAGATCTGTTCCCAACGAAAAGCAAAGAGAGTTTCGGCGTATTTACGACCAGTATGAAACCCAGATAAAAAATGGGGAATCATTTCCCGAAAAGAAAATTTACGATACATTAGACGCAGGTTTTAAAGCTGATACTGCCTGGATAGACCTATTGAGCGAAGGCATATTTGCTTTGTTCAGTTTTACAGGGTTGACGATATTGTGGATTAATCGAAAGAGGATCGAGATTGAGCGAAAGTCAGGTCAATTAAAGCTTTTTACCTGGTTGTTTGTTTTGATTGCTTTATACTGCCATTGGTTCATTATGGACTTCGTTTTTAAACTAATCGAAGTCAATATGGGGGTACCCCTCGAATTCAATGCCTGGATAACCTGGTTGGCGCACAATTATCATATAAGCGGCTGGATTTTTTTGAGCTTCAATTGCCTGGTCAGTTTAATAGTACTTGCTTATACAGCTTTTCGTATCGTTCCTCGCCGGCAGTTAATGCCATTTCTTATTGCTGGTTTGGCAGGTGGCGTTTTAAGCCGCTTGATTTGGTATTCGTTGTTGGGGTCAATTGTTATGCCGCACCCCTAATAAATTAATTCTTTAACGTAAAATAAAAAGAGCCTTAAAGGCTCTTTAAATAATCTAAGATCAATTCAGGTGGTCGGCCGACAATAGCAGTATCATCGCTGACCAGTATAGGTCTTTGTAAAAATTGCGGCTGTTCCACAAGGATATCCAGGTAACGAGCATCAGCCAGTGTTTCTGATCCAAATCGGGCTACAAAATCTTTATCTGTTGTCCGGGTAATTGCCGCAGCCGGCAATCGTAGTTTTTGCAACAACTGTAATAATTCAGCTTTATTTAAAGGGTCTTTTAAGTATGCCCTGGTCCTGATGTGCAATCCGGGGAACAGCTGGCTGTAATCTAAGGCACAATTGCTTTTAGAGCAATCCGGGTTATGCAGTAAAGTGATCATTAGAACTTATTTTTTAGTTTCGACAAGCTGGCGCCGTTCACGAAAAAGCGGTTGATCTTTTCTGCTACTTCGGGGTCCTGGATCAGTGGTGGCGCATGGTGCGGTTTTACCCTTGCATCGATGATTACGGCATCGCATCCCCAATGTTTATGCTCATAAAAGCTATTGATCCCGTGTATGTCATGGGAAGGATTACTTCGGGTAAATGTGACCCATAAGAAATTATTCAGGTTAGCTGCAGTAAAATTGGCATCGTCTACGATAACGATCAAGGGGCATTCTTTTAGTGCAGGTGATTGCCCCAAAGCAGCCTGCAGGTACTGCATTTCCACGGTTACCTGCTGGTTAGAGACAAAGGCGCCGGCCTGGATGCCTATAATGCCGGGCATCAGGAGTTGCGGATTTTTGAAGCCGGGAATCTCGTAAAATACATTAGGTATTTGCGTACACAATTGTCTTTTCTGATCGCCGTAAGCCGCAAAAACTACCTTGCTGCCGGAATTGATGCCCGTACCGGAATAGTCCAGCGTGTCCATCGTTGTATTGGTCTGGAAGTGCAGGTCTCGCCTCAGGTCTATTCGCTCCAGTATATATTTTAAAAACTCTTTTTCTTTATAGGTACTGATCGGCTGGCTGTCCCTAGCGGTAATGAACAGGTATTTGGCCAGGCTCAATTGCCCGGTGCCTAAGATCCGGTTAGCGATCGTGAGCAGTTCCATCGGTTGTTTCGGGTTCTGGTAGGGCGTGTATCTTTCGCTACCTATGGCAAAGAGCAGCGGGTGTACGCCGGCAGCGTCTACGGCATGTACCTCTTTCACTCCCGGTATTTCAGAAGGGATGGCATCGCCGGTTAGTTCATGGATGAGGTTGCCAAATGCCGTATCTTCCTGTGGCGGCCGGCCTACGACGGTAAACGGCCATATTGCATCTTCCCTGGCATAGACCTTTCTTACCTTCATTAGCGGGAATGGATGCGTCAGACTATAATATCCCAGGTGATCCCCGAAAGGCCCCTCGGGCTTCACCTCCTTTGGATAGATATCGCCCGTGATCACAAAGTCGGCGTCGGCGCTGATGGCATAACCGGCATTATCATAGGCATAACGGAATCTTCTTCCTGCCAGTAATCCTGCAAAGGTAAGTTCGCTCAAGCCTTCCGGTAAAGGCATCACAGCAGATAATGTATGCGCCGGCGGGCCACCTACAAATATGCTTACTTTTAAAGGTTGTCCTTTGCCATTGGCCTTGTTCTGGTGCACCCCGATCCCTCTGTGTATCTGGTAGTGCATGCCGATCTCTTCATCCTGGATATATTTATTGCCGGATAATTGCACGCGGTACATGCCCAGGTTGGCATTCATTAGCCCAGGTTTATCAATATCTTCCGAGAAAACCTGGGGGAGGGTGATAAATGCGCCCCCGTCCATTGGCCAATGCCGGATCTGCGGGATATCGCTGATCCGGATCTCCTTAAAATTAGTAGGGATATGTTTCAATCGTTTCGGTAGCGCTTTTAACGCGCTCAGGCCCGTGTTGAGGTGCCGGAATGGATGCTTCAACGCAGCTGCCGGGTTGCTCTTCAAGGCTATGATTTCTTGTGTCTTTTCGATCGTATGCCGGAACAGGAATTTGCTGCGTTCCAGGTTGCCGAAGATATTAGACGCTGCCCTGAATTCAGAGCCGATCACGTTTTCAAACAGTAATGCCGGTCCGTTCATCTCGAATACTTTAAGATGCAATGCCGCCATTTCCAGGTCCGGGTCAATAGGCTCAGTCACCCTGATGAGCATTTTATTACGTTCCAGGTCCAAGAGACAATCTTCAAGACTACGATGCAGCATACCTTAAAATTTAAGCTGCAAATATACTATATTGTGAAAGAGGAAAACCTTTCGAAATGCAAAAAGAGCAGGAGTGGAACGCTTTTTAGGTTTAGCAGTAAAGAAAAGGAGACCCTTGTAAGGTCTCCCGGATGAAATGAATCTATAGAACAATTTGTTCATTATGCCTGCTTTAAAAATTCCTCCCAACTTCTTAATTGGGTACCCTTCAAAACACGCGGGAATTTATTCATAGCGCCAAACTTGCCCATGTGTTTCAGGTAATCGATGAATATCTCTTTAGGGAGCACTTCAACGAACACTTCCTTGAGTGCCGACTGCCGTTCTACCGCATAGTCGTCATTAAGTTTACAAAGTGTTTTGTCGATGATCTCCTTGATTTGTTCTCTATCAATAGCAGGATGATCGCAACCGATGAACCAGCGGTGGGCAAACCTGTTTTCGTAGGGAAAACCGGCGACCGTAAATTCCCCGATATCCATACCCGTCTCACTACGCAGGGCATCAATGGTCTTATTAATATTATCCACCGACATGTGTTCTCCGCAAAGACTTAAAAATTGTTTTGTCCTGCCGACGATTACAATTTCCGCTTCGCTCACAGAAGTAAACCGAACGACATCACCGACGATATACCGCCAGGCCCCGGAGCAGGTGGACAGCATCACTGCGTAGTCAATGCCTTTCTCCACTTCATGTATGAATTTGGTAGTCGCTGTTGGCTTTATCTCTCCTTCATCCGTAAAGTTTTCTTCATTAAAAGGAACGAATTCGTAGAAGATACCTGCATTTAATTCCAGCTTGATGCCATCCACGCCTGGTCTGGCCTGGAACCCGAAAGATCCCTCGGAAGCCATATAGGTTTCAATGTTTGTTACGGTTTTCCCATAAAGCTTTTTAAGCGGTTCGCGGTAAGGTTCGAAAGCCACTCCGCCATGAATATATACGGCGAAATTAGGCCAGATGTCATGAATGTTATTTAAATGATGTCGTTTGATGATCTCTTCTAAAACGATTTGCACCCATGCCGGTACCCCGCAGACCGTGCCAACATCCCATTTCGGGGCATTTTCAACAATCAATTTGATACGGTCTTCCCAATTCGGCGTTTTAGCAATCTTTTTCCCTGGTTTATACATTAACCTCGAAAAAAGGCGGGGCATGTTTTTGGCACTGATCCCACTCATATCTCCTTCAAAATAATCGTCTTTCTCCATCAGGGTAGTCGTACCGCCCAACATGAGTACTCCTTTTCCAAAAGCAGCTGAAGGAATATCAAAATTAGTCAGTGAATAGAATTGCTTCATCGCTACTTTCTTGGTAGACTTGATCATATCACTGGTGACCGGGATATGTTTACTCGCAGACTCGGAGGTGCCTGAGCTCAGCGCGAAATATTTTACTTTGCCCGGCCAGCTAACATTTTCTTCTCCATCCAGGCAGCGAAACCACCAACGCTCGAACATGGAGTTATAATTGTGATAAGGGATAGCTGCCTTGAAATCTTTAATGAAATCAATAGCTTCGTCAAGCATAGCATCAAATTTATATGCTTTACCAAAAGAAGTATAACGGGCCTTTTCAAGTAGCTTTTTCAGCGTCTTTTTTTGAACATTCCAATTATTATCTCTTTTCTTTATAAATCTTTTCCTGATCTTTAACGAGCGGGCTATAATTTCTCCTATAATGGCCATTACTGTATTGTGACTTTATTTTTTAGTTTCAACGGCGAAATTAATCATTTATTAATGGAAGCATTTGTCAAAAAAAAATTCTTTTTTTTAAATTTATTTTTTGGCATCTGGAAAATAGACCAGGTGTAGTGTAGACCACCTAAATATCCTGCATATCTTGTACCCATTTTTTAAACACCCTTTTTACGGTGATCTCACCCAGTATAGCATTATTTAGCGCATCCAGGTTCTGTTCGTTTATTTCCAGCTCCTTGTGGTAAATATTATGGGACTCTTTAATGGGAAAAGTTTCCAGGTCGGAAATCAATAATTCGAATTCGCAGATATAAGCAATAGGGCAAATTTCGGTATCAAGCTCTTGTGAGATCTGCACTGCGTAACCCTCATTTAAAACGGGGTTACAAAGATGAGATCCGGGAAAGCGTCTCCAGCCCGTAGAAGCTATCGCTTCAAGCATATCATGATTCACCGGCCAATACATCTTGATGGATTCCTGCGTTTTCATTGTAAAGAATTTTAAAAAAGGAGTTAACCCTGTTAGTTAATTTTGTCCTCGTAGAAAAATACCCGTTTCAATAGAATAGCCGCTCGTCTCTGGTCATGTAAAGTTACAAAATATATAGTGAATGAATATATAATAAGATCAGGCGCGCCAGATTATGCAGCAGCAATAACGAGTGGTACAATTATTGCTACCTGTTATTAATGGTAAATTGCTCTTAAAATTGACGGGGACTTATTATAATAAGCGGGGAATCTATATATTGTGCGATATATGTTTAAAAGTTGGAGAATGCTTTGTTAAGAAGCTTTTTGCGCTTATTTTTGCTAACACGACTACATGAAGAAGGTATTAAAAATATTTATGTACATTATATTGTCAATACTGATCTTAGTGATCGGCTTGATAATAACGATTAATACACCTTGGGGTAAAGAACAAATCAGGAAATATGCGGTCAGCTTTTTGCAGAAAAAGCTGGACACGCATGTGGCCATAGGAAAGATAGATTTCAGTATCCCCTCTTCGGTTAATTTATCCGGGGTGTTGGTATTGGACAAGGCTAAAGATACCATGCTCCGTATTGATCAGCTGGATGTACAAATCAACATGCTCAAGTTAATTGAGGGAAAGATCTCTGTCGGTAAATTAGACCTGGATGGTGCCGATGTGCACATGTACCGTACCGCTACCGATACGAACTACAATTACCAGTTTGTCATCGATTCTTTTGTGGGCAAGCCAGAGGCTACCAGCCAGGAAGTGATTGACACGGCCCAGGCATCCCCCATTTACCTGGATGCGGGCACCATATCCATTACCAATACCCGTTACCGGCTGAGTGATACGATCGGCGGCACCTTATTCGGGATAAAGGTGAATAGCCTGGTGCTCAAGCCCAGGAATATTGACCTGAACACGATGCGCTTCGAGGTAACCGATCTTACCGGGGACACGATTAACTCTTATTTTTTTACATTACCGTCTAAGTTACCCCCTTCACCGCCCGATACCAGCGAGGCGTCCAATGTCGTGCTCATAGTGGATAAACTGCTGCTGAACCGCGCTAACTTTGCCATGAAGGACACCACTTCCGGGATGGATTTTGACATAGTCGCCAAAGAACTGTCTGCATCCATGCCCTGGTTCAGTTTAACCGAAAAGAAGATCAATATCGATTATTTCAACCTGGTACAAACTAACGGTTCCATTTCTTTCAATAAAACAAATGTTCCTAAAATTCCGGAACCGGAACCTGTTACGGCAAAACAGGACACAGGCTCCTGGCGGGTTACGTTAAATGACCTCCTTTTTAAAGAAGTAGGATTTAAATTTGACGATAACCTTAAGCCTAAACTGAAAGACGGCATTGACTATGCCCACATGGACATCAAGAATTTTTACCTGACCGCCAGTGATGTGTTATATAGTTCCGATACGATTGCGGGAATCATTAAAAACCTATCCTTACTTGAAAAAAGTGGTTTGGATATACAAGCGATGAGAACTGCTTTCACCTATCACGCCAAAGGCGCGATCCTGGACGAGTTCTACCTGAAAACCCCAAATACCTTATTGCAGGATAAAATGGCCGTTTCCTATCGTTCCCTTGACCAGTTAGATAAGGAAATGGGTAAGATGAACCTGGACCTGGCGCTTAAACAAAGTGTTGTCGGCTTCAAAGACCTGTTCATTTTCTTGCCGGAATCTCAGAAACAGCAACTGCGGGATTACAGGAACCAGCGCGTTAACCTTACCCTGATCGCCAAAGGTCCTTTAGAAGCACTGAACATTAATAAACTATTTCTGAAAGGGCTTACCCGAACCGCTATTGATGCCAACGGAGTCCTTTACGGACTTCCGGACGGGGGTAAACTGCGCTATGATCTCAACATAGCCAATTTAAGTAGTGCTTATACCGATATAAAACCATTCCTTCCGGCTTCCGTACAAAAGCAGGTAAGTGTTCCTGCCTGGTTCGCCATCTCCGGTAAAATCAGTGGTACGACAACCGCGTACAGGCCGAACCTGAAGATCAAGACTGCCGACGGAGATGCAGACATCAATGGCTTTATCGATATGACGAGGTCGGGAAAAGAATCCTATGACTTGTTACTGGTTACTCGCGGGCTCAACCTGGGAAAAATGCTCAGGATGGATAGCCTGCTCGGCCGCATAACGATGAATGGTAAAGTGAAAGGTGTCGGCTTTGATCCTAAAACAATGGATGCCACTTTAGATGCAACCATTGCTGAAGCGTTTTTAAATGGCTATAATTACAGGGATTTCACGGCAAAAGGGCACATGAGGGGCAAGCTGGGAGAACTCGACCTGAAATCGAGAGATCCTAATGCCTTTATGACCATGCAGGCGTATATCAATATGAGCAGGGAATACCCGGCCATCACCTCCAACCTGGATATTGAGTACATCAACCTGAAAGAATTAAAATTAACCACACAGGATATTGAATTTACCGGTGCGATCGATATGGACGTACCTTCCGCTAACCCGAATTATCCTGAAGCAAGAGTAGATA
>CAXYKQ010000320.1:0-8663 GCA_964277835.1 uncultured Edaphocola sp.
CCGGCTAAGGCTTTATTGGCAGGACCCATAACTTTACCCAGGTCTGCCGGGGAGCTGGCGCCTACCTGGCTGATGATTTCTTTGATGGCGGTTTCCAGCTCTGCTTCAGTAAGCTGGGCCGGTAAAAACTGGTTGATAACCTCGATTTCTTCGGCTTCTTTCGCGGCAAGGTCGGCACGGTTTTGCTGGTTAAATATCTCCAGGGAGTCTTTTCTCTGCTTGGCCATCTTAGTCAGGAGTTTCAGCTCATCCGCTTCTGTAAGACTCTCTTTAGCGCCTGTTGCTGTCTGTTCTACTAATATGGCTGCTTTGATCGCTCTTAATGTACGCAGCGCCACTTCATCTTTTGCACGCATAGCCTCTTTAAGGCGTTCCATTATTTTGGCTTCTAAACTCATAATATTTGGGTTGTCGGTTGTATAATGGGCAAAGTTAATCATTCTGCCGATGAAAAATCCGGGGGATTAAAATTGGGCACGGCATACGCTTATTTCTGCTTCAACGCTACTCTCGTAATTTCAGCCAGACTGAATTTATGAGGATCAAAGAAATCTATGAAGCGGAGCAATCTCTAAATGCTGAAGCAAACCCGAAAATGTCTTCTCTACATAAGGAATTAAAAAACTTGATAAAAAAGATTGCTCCACTGCGTAAAAGCTACATTTCATTACGCTCTTACTACGGTCGAAATGACGATATGAGTAAATTTACGATTTATCATAAGTATTGCTGCTTCATCTTTATCAAGTCATCCAGGCAGAGCACTAGTTTTACAACCAGTAAGAAAATTCTCAAACATTACACCCCGCTCGTCATTTCGACCGGAAGAAATTTCAGAGGAACGATGAAATTGATGAAGCGGAGCAATCTGTAGGTATCAAACATAATACATTAATTACATCGCGACAATCTTAATAGATAGGTATTGCTGCCTCACCTTTCTCAAGTCCAGGCAGAGCACCAGTTTTCCAACCAGTAAGAAAATTCCCAAACATTACACCCCGCTCGTCATTTCGACCGGAAGAAATTTCAGAGGAACGATGAAATTGATGAAGCGGAGCAATCCAGACAATTTAAAAGTAATTACAATAAGCTAAAGATATCATTCATTACCTCATCATAAAAATCTATCGTACCCGGATTCTTAGTGTTTATAAGAGCATCCTTCTTTTTCCTGTTCCAATTCTTAAGTTGTGTTTCTCTTTGGATCGCTTCAGTAATACTATTAAAGCCCTCGTAGTAGATTAAATACACTAAATTATACCGGTTGGTAAAGCTATTGTTATAAACATGTTTACGGTGCTGCCATACCCGCCTTTTCAGATCGGATGTTACACCAATGTAAAGTACGTTTCGACGCACATTGGTCATTATGTAGATGTAGCCGCCACGATGCATTAGTTGGTTTTAAATTAGGTTTCTCCACTGCGTAAAAGCTACATTTCATTACGCTCTTACTCCGGTCGAAATGACGATATGAGTAAATTTACGATTTATTATAAGTATTGCTGCTTCATCTTTATCAAGTCATCCAGGCAGAGCACCAGTTTTCCAACCAGTAAGAAAATTCTCAAAGGTTACACCCCGCTCGTCATTTCGACCGGAAGAAATTTCAGAGGAACGATGAAATTGATGAAGCGGAGCAATCTATAGGTATCAAACATAATACATTAATTACATCGCGACAATCTCTTAATAGATCGCTCCACTCCGTAAAATGCTGCCTTACATTTAGCTTTTACTTCGGTCGAAATGACGCATTTAAAGTCTTCTCGTTTATAAAAATGCAAATAAACGCTTAGCTGATCTTGCTCCAGGGCACCGGCTGCCCCTTATGAGCCTGGTGCAGTGCCAGGTAAAGCAAACGATGATCCGGGGCAGACAATTGCGGGTCGTTCATTAACAGCTGCTCTGCCGCGGCTTTAGTTGCCGCTACAATGTCCGCATCCTGCACGATGTCGGCAATTTTGAAATCCAAAGCCCCGCTTTGCCGGGTACCGTACATATCCCCGGGACCACGCATTTTCAGGTCTTCTTCCGCAATCACAAAACCATCGGAGGTTTGCGTCATGATACTCATACGCTGCCGGCTTTCTTTGGAAAGCTCAGTTGAAGTTAATAAGATACAATACGACTTTTCACTTCCGCGCCCTACTCTCCCCCTTAACTGGTGCAATTGAGAAAGCCCGAAACGCTCGGCACTTTCGATCAGCATCACAGAAGCATTGGGCACGTTCACACCCACTTCTATTACGGTAGTCGCGACCAGGATATGCGCTTCTCCTTTTATGAAGCGCTGCATATTGCGTTCTTTCTCCCCGGGGTCCTGCCGGCCATGCACCATAGCTACATTATACCTGGGATCGGGAAAATGCGTTTTTACCTGCTCGTAGTTGGCGATCAGGCTTTCATAGTCCATTTTCTCGCTTTCATCGATCAATGGATAGACAATGTAGATCTGCCGGCCATTCGAGATTTCATGGCGAATAAACTCCATCACTTTCGGGCGATAATGGTCAAAGCGATGCATCGTGATAATGGGCTTACGGCCGGGCGGCAATTCATCAATTACCGAAACATCAAGGTCGCCGTAAATGGTCATAGCCAATGTCCTCGGTATCGGCGTCGCCGTCATCACAAGGATATGTGGCGGCAAGCTGTTTTTCTGCCAGAGTTTGGCACGCTGGCCTACTCCAAAGCGGTGCTGCTCATCAATCACAGCCAGGCCCAGGTTTTTAAACACTACTTTATCTTCCAGCAAAGCATGGGTACCCACTACAATATGTACGGTCCCATCGGCTAAGCCCTGCAGAATCGGCTTTCTTTGTTTTGCTTTTACGGAGCCCGTTAGCAAAACTACCTTCAGTGGCATCCCTTCCAATAGCTTGCTGATCCCTTCATAGTGTTGCTGTGCCAGGATTTCTGTTGGCGCCATCATGCAGGACTGGAAGCCATTATCGAGCGCCATCAGCATACTCAGTAAGGCTACGATCGTTTTACCGCTGCCCACATCACCCTGTACTAATCGGTTCATCTGCCTCCCCCTCAGCGTATCGGTGCGGATATCTTTGATCACCCGCTTCTGCGCATTGGTGAGCGGGAAGGGCAGGTGCTTCTCATAAAAATCATTGAATACATCCCCGATACTTGGGAATGAAAAGCCGGCCTGGCTTTTATTACGGAGGTTATTCTGGCTGATCTTTAACTGGGCAATAAACAGTTCCTCCCATTTTAACCGGTGCCGCGCCCGGGAAAGCGCCTCGGCGTTTACCGGGAAATGTATTTGCCTGAGGGCTTCGAAACGGCCCATTAAGCCATAGTGCTGCAATAAGGTCGGCGGCAGTGTTTCATATACATCATAAGGCTGTATTTTTGAAAATAAATCCTGTGTGATCTTAGCAAAATTCCGGTTGGTAACGCCTTTGGCCCTGAGTTTTTCAGTAACGCTGTAGGTAGGCAACATGGTTTCTGTCTTCTCATTTACTCCTGCCTGTACCTTTTCCAGCTCGGGATGGGTGATAGTAGGAAAACCATTGAAAAAGCTAAGCTTCCCGAAAACGGTATAAGCTGTATTTGCCTGGATATTTTTGGTCACATAACTGATCCCCTGGAACCAGACCAGCTCCAGTTGCCCGCTGGGATCATACAAAGTAGCGGTGAGTCTTTTTTTAAACCCCGCACCCTGTTCCTGGAAATTCATAATGATCCCCTTTAGCTGCACCCATTCCTGGTCGGGTTGCAGGGAGCTGATGGATTGAACCTGTGTCGTATCCAGGTACCGGTAAGGAAAATAATGCAGCAGGTCATTGAAATTGTATATGCCCAGCTCTTTCTGCAGCAGTACGGCTTTAAAAGCGCCTATACCTTTCAGGAACTCTACAGAGGTCTGCAGTGCTGCTTCACCAAAGTTCAATGTCGCCAAGGGGTATACTTTATTGTTTCAATAATCAGATAGAGGTCCAAAAATAGCAAAATTAAGTCCCGCAGAAAAATAAAACGGCCGCATACCTGCAGCCGTTTATTATTCTTTAACGATAAAAATTGAAAAATTGATGATTAAAACTTGTAGGTATAGTTCAGGGAGATGTTGGTACCCGGTCTGAATTCCTGTAATATCCAGTCTTTGTTAGCCTGTATCCTGCCATCCTGGAAAGCAGAACCGCCGAATTTGCCATCCGCATCCTGGTCGAAATAGAAACGGTAAGGGTTATTCAGTATATCTCTTACATTCAACTTGAATTCGCTTCTTTCACTCACCTGGTAAGCTACCTGGAAATCTAAAACATTTCTCGGGGATTCATATACATCGCCAAAGCGTTTGTCTCCTACCAGATAGATCCTTTGGCCAAATACGTTATAACTAGCCGTCAGGTTCAGTTTTTTATTTACAGACTGGTAAGAAAGGCTGGCATTTACCATGTAAGGCGACTGCCCCGCTAATGGCCTGCTGGAAGATTCAATATTGTTAATGTACCTGACCGGGTCAAGATTCATCCTGGAATTGATATAAGCGACATTGGCATAGACGATGAAACGGTCGAGGAAGTCTGATCCCAAAAATCCTAACTTTTTACGAAGCTCAAATTCAACCCCTATATTTCTTGCGGAAGGGAAGTTAACCGTAGTGATATCATAAGCACTGTTACCACCCGCTAATCTTTGCTCAATAGGGTTATTAAACGTTTTGTAGAAAACAGAACCGGAGATGATCTCACCCGGCTTGATGAAATACTCGTACTTAAGATCAAAGTTATTGATTGTCGTGCGTTGCAACATCGGGTTACCGTTGAAGTTGGCGCTCAATTCATAATCATAATAGGACATCAGGGCTAACTCCCTGAACTCAGGCCGGGCCAGGCTTCTGAAATAAGAAGCCCTGAAATTGGCTTTATCATTTACCGCGTAAGTCAGGTTCGCAGAAGGTAAAACGTCCCACCAGAACTGGTCTACATATTTCTTAGCGTTCGTGCTCAGGTCTGTTTTATAGGCTTCAAATCTGGCACCCCATACTAATCTTAATTTTTCATTGATCTTGTTATCCATCATAGCATAAGCGCCACTTGTGATGGAAGAAGCGGTATAGGCGTCCTGCTCGTTGGTTTGATCGGCTAAATCGAAGTAGTGATTATTGATATTTTCCGGCGTAAATAACTGGTCCAGCGGACTAGCTTTCACGCTTTCAGGAACTGTATTATTGTTGTAAACGGCACCGATATATCGGTTGGAGAAATCACGGTAACGGTATTGGCCGAAGGCACCTACTTTTACAATGGATTTTTCAAACAGGTCAACGGGGATGGAGTAGTTTACGTTCGCATTGACAATAGACTCACCCAGTTTAGAGAATAAACGGTTGTTTGCCTTACCTAAAGTGCCCAGGTCCGCGGTAAAGTCCTGCCCCATACCGATAACCCTGCCATAAGAAACTTTCTTTTGGTCCGGCTGGTTATTGCTGATATAGTTGTAAGAAGCCAGCCAGTTTAATTTATTCTTTTTACCCACCTGGTGCTCCCCGGCGAGGGTTGTTTTGAACAATGATTTTTGTACCAGGTCAAACGCGTAATACTTGATATCACTGGAGCGGCCTATGTTTACGCCTTCACGTACCAGTAGGTTGTCATCAAAGTTGCGGTTGAATAAGGTCTTCCAGCTGATCTTACTTTTACCATAATAATAACCCATATTAAACACCCCGCCTAAGCTGGTAGCATAGTTATATACATTATCCGTATAGTTGAAATCATCATACTGGCGCACCACATTCGGCCTGATATTTTCACTATGGTTATAATTTGCAGCGGCGAAAAAACCAAACTTCTTACCGCCAGACAAAGGGTACACCCGTCCCATGCCCAGCTGTATATTGGCTGCAGGCATTGCTTTCCTGGTGTTGATCGAATAATCGTTGTTCAGCATCGAAAGATATGCTGCACTTTTCTCCGGGCTCAAAGGACTTTTCTGGATATACTTGTCGGAAGGGAAGTTTTTCGGCAGTTGCCGGCCACCATCGAATCCTAAGATATCGGTGCTGCTTTTATACCCGGTCTTAAAGTCCTTAAAAGTAGCTGCCGTATTCATGCCGGTACCGATACTGATTGTATTGAAGTTGTCATTCGGCACTTCTTTGGTCAGTACATTGATCACACCACCGGCAAAATCTGCCGGTAAGTCAGGTGTTCCGGCTTTTGTGATTATAATATTATCAATTACCGTAGAAGGAATGATATCGAAAGAGAAAGCCTTACGGTTAGGCTCGGTACTGGGTAACACGGCATCGTCCACCAACGCGGTGTTATAACGATCGCTCAAACCCCTCACGATTACAAATTTATTATCTACGATCGTAGTACCGCTCACCCTTTTTAATACATCTGCTGTATTCTTGTCCGGAGTGCGCTTGATCATCTCTGCAGAGATCCCGTCAGATACTGATGCGGCATTCTTCTGCGCGCTGAACAGAGAATTGACACTTTCTTTATTATAAGAACTGATTACGACAACACCCTCCAGTTCATCACTTTTGGTCTCCTCCATTAAAATGTTCAGCGCTTCGATAGGCTTGCGCTCCGTAACGATTACGTCTTTAATTTCTTTGGTCTGGTAACCTACATATTCCACTACGAGGGTATAGGCGCCCGGCTTAAGCTCAAGCTCGTATTTACCGTCAATATCTGTTACCGCATAAGCCACTTTCGGTTCTGTACTGTCCTTCGCATAAATGCTGGCACCGATAAGGGTTTCATTCAATTTCCCGTCAGAGATCGTGCCGGAAATTTTACTTGTAGAAGTTTGTGCATAAGCTGCAGCGGTGGTGGCCACCAGAGCTATTGCCGTTAATGAAGTACGCATAAATAATTGGTTAGGATAATCTTTTAATTATGCGTGCAAAGGTTTGAACTTAATATTACCAAAAAAGCAACTAATTGTTATGGAATTATTAAGTACTTATTGAAACGGTTTTTTTGAGCATTAAAAATCTTTAAAAATCTCGCTGGCGATAGTATATGACTTTAGCTTAGCCTCGAAATCATAAATATTCCCGGAAACAATGATTTCATCAGGCTTAAGGTCGCCTGCAAACTTGCTTAATTTCTCGGTTAAGGTTTGCCTACTGCCGACAAATGTTCTGGCCGCCATCCGGTTGAGATGGACCAATGCTTCCTGCGGCAAATGATCCAGGGTAGTTTCCTCCGGGGGCAGCAATGGTTGCCGGTTATCCGTCAATATATTAATGAAAGCCTGGAAATGAGATAAGGATAAAAAATGTGCCTCATCATCCGTATCCGCCGCCATTATATTAATACAGGCCATTTTATAGGGTGCCGGGCATTCCGCTGAGGGTACAAATTGCTCCTCGTAGATCCGCATCGCAACTTCCAGTTGCCCTGGTGCAAAGTGCGCGGCAAAGGCATAGGGAAGGCCAAGCTTAGCGGCCAGGAAAGCGCTATCGGTTGAAGAGCCCAATATGTATAAAGGCACATCGGCGCCCTCTCCCGGGATTGCACGTACTGCAGCCTGCTCATTATGCGAGCTCATATAGTTCCTTAAATCTGTAATATGTGCTTCAAAATCGTAATGCTGCTCCAATTGCCCTCTTCTTAATATACTCGCGGTGTGCATATCGGTTCCCGGCGCGCGGCCCAGGCCCAGGTCAATACGCCCGGGGTAAAGCCCATCCAGGGTGCCGAACTGCTCGGCCACCGAAAGGGTACTATGGTTAGGCAGCATGATACCACCCGAGCCCACTCTCAGCGTTTTGGTCTGACCGGCTACATGCCCGATCAGCAGGGAAGTTGCCGCACTGGCCACATTTGGGAAATTATGATGCTCTGAAAACCAATAGCGGGTGTACCCCAATGCTTCCACATGTTGTGCTGCCAATACTGACTTTTCAAAAGTCCTCTGAATATTATCGCCCTTGACAATGGTCGCCAGGTCCAGAACTGAATATTTAATGCTCATTATTACGCTGCTATTCGATTAAAAAATTTACCGGGCTGTTTTGATCAATTCAGCCATAGCTTTTATCCATACCTCACTCGTATTCATACAAGGAATATAATCGAACTGCTCTCCGCCCAGTTCCAAAAATTCTTCTTTAGCCCGAAGCTCGATTTCTTCCAGTGTCTCTAAACAGTCACTTACAAACGAAGGGCAAACTACCTTTAACTTCTTGACCCCCTTAGCCGGCATTTCCGGCACCACAGTTTGTGTGCTGGGTTTAAGCCATGGGTCCCGGCCCAGGCGGCTTTGATAAGCCTGCTGCACCCGGCTCTTATCTAATCCCAGCGCCTCGGTTACTAACTGGGTAGTACGCGTAACCTGGTGGCGGTAACAGGTGTTATGGGCAGGATTAGCTACAGAACAGCAATCGCCCGCAAGCAGGCAATGTTTACCCGAGGGATCTGTTTTAGTGACGTGGCGCTCGGGTATGCCATGATAGCTGAACAATAACTGGTCAAAATCATCCTGCAGGTAAGGCCTCATGCTTTCTGCTAAAGCATTAATATAAGCCGGGTGTTCATAAAAAGGCGGTACGACTTTCAGGTTAAAGGAGTAACCCAGTTTCTTTTTTGCCTCCTGCATATGGACTACTGCCGTTTCGTAACTGCTCATGGCGTAATGCGGGTAAAGAGGGAACAAAATTACCTCTTCCAATTCCG
>CAXYKQ010000321.1:0-2533 GCA_964277835.1 uncultured Edaphocola sp.
TCCGGATGTTTTTGCCAATCCTGGAAATGAGCCAGGCGTTTGTCGGTAGCGAAATCAGCGCTTAGAAGTTCCGCATAACTTCTCTGCATGGTAATGGCAGCACTTGCATCCATAATGTATTTAGACACGGGGAACATGCGATCTATCGTCATCCCGCCGCAGAAGCAGAATAGTTTAGACTGTTTAAAATAACCCGATGGATTGGCCATCTTTAAAATACAGGCGAAAAAAGAACCTATAGAATAGCCGAACAGATCTACCCCGGCTTCAGGAAGAATCTCCGGCACCTTATTTTCCCGGATCGACCCGATCAACTGTACCACATCTGCGTAGGTTTGTAAACCCGACCAGAACAGGCGTTGCGGGAAATGCTCGAGCCGGCTGCTCATGGCGGCATTGATAAACGAAGAGGAGCCCCTGTTTTCCGGGTATTTTTCGGAACGGCTTCCTGCCAGTTGCAACATTTTCTGCTTATCACTCCAATCCTCAGGAGCCCGGTCCATGTGAAAGGCGATGGGAAACAAGACGACCGCTTTCCCGGTGCGCCGGGCGAGCTCATAAGCCCAGGGCAGGTATTTATCCCACCTTTTCTCATTTAAGCCATGAAACAATAAGATAAACCCCTTGGTGCGCCCGGTTGCTGACTGCTTGATAATGTAATACGGAAAAATCTGGTTGCAACGGATATCGAAATCGCTGGGGCCGGTATCTTCCTTGTCGCCGGTCCTGCAATCTTCCTCAAAATCCAGTGCGTGGGTACGACACTGGAGTTGCCTGCTGCCAGATAGGAATAAAGCTGCTTTTTCAGAATTGAAAAGATGCCTTTGGATATCAATCCCTAATTCAGGAATGACTGAACACTCGCTGGTACCCGGAAAATTATTTTTCAGCAAAGAATAGAGCTCATAATAATGCATACCACACAATTTATACTAAAGTACTTAAACTTAAATGTACTATTTTGAGGGCATTAAAACAAAAACTGCATCCAGGAAGCTTACTATTTGCGGGTGGTAAGCTCATAGACAATCCCCGCCGCATTTTCAGAAGCTTTCCCTTCATGGGCCAAGAGTTGCCATACTTTGGAGTAGTCGGTCTGCATGCGGTCTATATTATCGCTATTTACCGTAATAGCTGCTATTGCCTGTTGTAGCTTATGCAGGGTAAAATCATTTTGCAACAGCTCCACGACAGAAAGTTTGCCTAAAATGATATTGGGCAAAGCTACGTACTCGGTTTTTGCCATAGCTTTTACGATCTTAAACGTCAGGGGACTGGTCTTATAAACCACGACCTGTGGTACTCCCAGCAAAGCCGTCTCCAGTGTTGCCGTACCGGAAGCAACGATAGCCGCATCCGCAATTTTTAAGATATCATATGTTTTACCTTTGATCAATGTTACAGAAGGATTACCATTGATAATGGCCTCGTAAAGTGCCTCATTCTGGGCGGGAGCCTGCGCTATCAGGACTTCATAGTCAGGCATGGTAGCTGCTACGGACAACATCAGCGGTAATAGCTTTTTGATTTCCTGGGTACGGCTTCCGGGTAATAATGCCAGTACTTTTTTTGTTTTGGCAAGCGTTGAAGGTTTTTGCAGCTCAGCTTCCATCACCTCTACCAAAGGGTGCCCGACATAATGCACGGGGTAATTGTATTTGGCATAGAAAGGCTTTTCGAAAGGCAGGATCACCATCATTTCGTCCACATACTTATTGATATGGTGTACGCGGTGCTCTTTCCAGGCCCATACAGTTGGCGAGATATAATAAGCAGTCCGGAATCCCTGCTGATGCGCCCATTTGGCGATCCGCATATTGAAGCCCGGGTAATCGACGAACAGGATCACATCAGGCTGGAATGCCCGGATATCGGCTTTGCAAAAGGAAATATTTTTGAGAATAGTGCCTAAGTGTTTTACCACTTCCACCAGGCCCATAAAGGCAAGATCACGGTAATGTTTTACAATCACTGCGCCAACGGCCTGCATCAGGTCACCGCCCCAGGCCCTTATTTCCGCCTGTGGATCTTTTTGTTGTAATGCCTTAATGAGATTGGCCGCATGCAGATCGCCGCTTGCCTCTCCCGCAATGATGTAATATTTCACTAGATCAGCTTATGAACATTTACTGGATTACCTCCCGGTCGATTTTATTGCGCCAGCCCCATTTATTGAAGTAATACAGGGAGGACCGGAAACCATACCAGGTTAATAAAGTACTTTTATGCACACCGCCTTTGAAATCATGCACCACCACAGCCTCGGGGAAATAAGCCGTTTCTGCTATCTTTAGAATGCGCCTGCTTAAATCGGCATCTTCGGTATACATAAATATACGTTCATCAAACAAACCTGCCTGTTGGAGGGTGGTACATCTCAGGAACATAAAACAGCCGGATAAGAAAGGGATATGAAACATCGGCTTTTCATAATCTTTATCTTTATTTTCGAAAAAATAAAGCGCTTCTTCCATGCGCTTCTGTCCCAGGCCTTTCATAAATCGACGGGCCAATAAAATATAAGGAGTAGGAT
>CAXYKQ010000322.1:0-6822 GCA_964277835.1 uncultured Edaphocola sp.
TCGCTTTGTCAATAGATTCCCGGTCCAGGATGTCGCACAAGGTCCGGGCCATCTTTTCCAGGCTCAGGTGGTCAATAGAAGCGCTTTTTCCTGCTCCCGGAAGGTCGGGAATAATGTATTGGTAAGCGGGAGAAAGCAGGGGCAATAGGGTATCCCATGTGCTGCTGTCATTAGGAAAGCCATGTACCAGCATTACCGGTTTCCCATTGCCTGTTTTATAGTAATGTAACATGCTGTATTTCGGATTGCTTGTTTATCAAAAATACAACCTATTATTGAAAAGGTTTCGGAAAGAAAGCTTAATGTATGCCTATAATCCTTGGTCATAAAATATTAAATTTCTTACTATAAAGCATCCGGATTGCAGCATTTGATGCTGATGGGTCACCTGAATTCTGTTAAATCACTCTTGTAACTCATGTACTGAAACATCGCAGGTTGTTAGTCTTAAAATATCGCTGTCTTTTATTGCTTAATTTTTTATGTTTGAGGCTTTCTTTATTTTTTGCTATTTTGCCGTTGTTTAAAAGTTAAGCCAGAACAATCCCTTGTCTTTCGAGCAATTATATCGCCAGTTATTTCCGGATCTGCATCGTTATGCCTTTACGATCCTGGAAGACCATGAGTGGTCGGCTGATGTTGTCCAGGATGCTTTTTTAAAATACCATAAGCAACTGGAGGACGGAAAGGAAATCTCCCATGATAAAGCATATTTGTACCGGACGGTTTATAATACTGCGGTGAGCGAGTTGAGAAAAAGAGCTACGGGAGACCGGCACCTGGCGTTTGCCGCACGGGAGGTCGGGGTACAACTGAGCGCAGAGGAGCAAAGAATAGCGGCGGAAAGACAGGTGGACATGCGCCAGCTCATCGACCGGGTGCTGGAGCAATTGCCGGAACAATGCAAAATGGTATTTTTGCAAAGCCGGGCCGGGGGAAAAAAGTACCGGGAAATTGCAGCGGAGATGGGCTTATCTGTAAAAACGGTGGAAGCGCACATGTCCAAAGCTTTAAAAATAATCCAGGAATTTATAAGGGTAAACAGGGATAAACTGAGTCTTATTCAAATAGTATTGTTATATGAACTATTCCGTTGATACGGATTTGCTGATTAAGTATTTTTCAGGGCTTGCCAGTCCTGAAGAGGCTTTTCGTATCGATGAATGGAGAAAAGAACAGCCGGAACATGAGCTTTCCTTTAACGAGCTGAAGGCAGCCTGGGCAGCGGAGCGCGGTTACCAGGCTCCTGATATTGACCTGCTCTGGCAGCAATTTTCAATGGAAGCAGGCGCGAAACAGGTAAAGGCAAGGCAAGGCAGGCAATTACTCCGGTGGCTGCCTTACGCTGCCTTATTGATCCTGGTTTGCGGAATCGGGCTGTGGCAATACCATAAAGGTACTACATCTGGAAACCGCGTCTTTACCTATTCAGCGGCTAACGAAGAATATATGTTGAAAAGCGGGGCAATAGTACGGCTGATGCCGGGTGCACGACTGGAAGAAGCCATTACGGAGCGTGATACCCTGTTCACGCTGACCGGGACAGCCCTGTTTAATTTCAGTCAAGCCTTCCCCGGATTTCGCCTCCGCGTGCCCTCGGGAGTCAACATACGCGATATAGGTACTAAATTCCTGGTGGAAGGAGACGAACATTTTGTAAAAGTAACCGTGCATCAGGGTCTGGTAGCAGCCTGGTACGAGACAGATACGATAAAAGTCGATAAGAATGAAGTCCTGAGGTTTGATAAAGCTTCCGGATTTACGAAGACAGCCCTGACCGGTAATTTTGACTACAAAGACTATTCCTTAAAAAAGGTGTGTGATAGTGTCGGTACCTACTTCCATACCGAAATGCAAATTGGCGATGCAATGCTCGCAGAGCGGAGCATTACATTGAAAGGCAAACAATTGAACCTGGACGAGGTGCTGGCCATCATCACGGAAACACTGAATATAAAATATGAAGCGCGTGCAAGAGATACGATTGTTTTTAAAGCATACTAAGCGATGTGCCGTCCTGTGGGGTTTCTTATTATGGATATCTGTACCGGCCATGGCCCAGGGACCACTACTCAATCAAACCTACAGCTTCTCAAAAACTTCCTATTCTGTCTACGAACTCGCGGCAGCCATGCAGCAACAGGCAGATATCTCCATTTCTTACGACGCCAGGCAGATTCCCAGCAAAACGATGGTTCGTTTGCATAAGCAATCAATGAATACTAAAGAGCTAGCGGTATTGCTCAACAAATACTATTCGATTCAAATAAAAATCATAGGGCGGCATATTTTGCTGCAAAGGGAGGTTGCTGCGCTGGCCCGGAACAAGCCCAAAAAAAAGAAATCTGTTCCGGTTAAAACTACAGCCAGAGCATTCCGACCGGCAGTAAAAGTACCAACGGTAGCCCCGGTAAATGCACCGCCCCAACCAAAGACACCGGAAATCCCGGATTTTGCCGCTCTTGATACGCTTTCCAGTTTCCCGGATACCTTTACTATTGATAAAGCCTTACTCGACCGTACGGGCTGGGAAATAGGAGCAGTGTCCAGCTTTGCTAACCTAAATAAGGATATCGATCGACTGGATGCACCCGCTGTACTTTCCTTTAACCCGGGTTGGTATGAGCGATTCGGTTTATCCGTTCAGCTTTACGGGGACGAAATTTTTTTCCTGAACCCTTTGCTGTCATTGCATTGGGGCCGGTTTGCGGCCTCCGGTAGCTATGCTATACGTGGACCACTCTCTCATTTCAGGTTTGGCCTTAGCTATACCCATCCTGTCAGCGCAACTTTCAATATTTCGGTATGGGCGGATTACGGGCGCGTGCCTACCCGGGAGCAAATGTTCCGCTACCAATACGATAGTTTTTATGTCACACCACCGGATAGCCTGAACTCCATCACGATCTCCGGTAATATCGCTTATAACTTATCGGGAGCAATGATAAAAGGGGGCATCAACCTGGACTGGTGCCTGGGAGAAAGACTCGATCTTTTTGCAGGCCTGAGCTTCAGCAGGATAGAAACCCGGATCAGCCGCGACGGTGCACCCTGGACGCCTCGTGTTTCCATTCCCCCTGCAGTAGCGGTAACCGAGGAATCCTTCCGTTTAGTGCCGAAATTGTTTGATCTATACAATAATTTTTCAGCAGACCGGTCGGCTTATACGCGCTCCTGGATCGGTTTCCGCGTAGGCTTTAAGTTTTACCTGTTCCGGCCCGAAAGAAATTTTCCTTAGCTGAGCTTGGTTTGGCACTACTTAAATTTTCCTGCAATCGCATGTGAAACAATGCCAGTTTTTCCTTGAAACGATTCTTAGATTAAATCCTGTATGTTAACCGTTATTAGAAACGTTTAACACCACGATGGCTTTCAGTAGAATTCAGCATAAAGATTTTAATCCACCAAAAAATGGCGTATGCAGTACGCCATTTTTTGGCGGATTAATTATTTGTATTCATTTTTATAATTATTTACTTTAATTATATTGATTAAACGTTAAGGGTATTCTGCAGTGCTTGCGTCTTTTTATAAAGTATGAAATTTATGAAATCCGCATTCCATTTTTTCCTGCATTATTTGCCCAGGCCCTTATTGATCAAAAGCAGTCTATACCTGAAAGGGCTATTGGATATTGCCTTACGGGGCAACCGTTTTAATGACCCGATCAACGGCAAAGGCTACCGTAGTTTTTTGCCTTACGGCCAGGTAAAAGGGCGCCATAGAAATAATGTTTTATCTCCCGGTACCCTGTCCCTGGAACGGCATCGCCTGATGTGGTTATACCTGCAATCTATCCCGCTTTTTTTCAGCAGTAGCAAGAAGATCTTACACCTTGCGCCGGAGCAGTGCTTTTACAAGCGGTTCCGCGATATGAAGCAACTGGATTATATAACCGCAGACTATTGCTCTCCGATCGCGGACCTGCATTTTGACCTGCATGATATACCTCTTGCAGATAACCAGTTCGATGTTATTTTTTGTAATCATGTACTGGAGCACGTTACGGATGACCTGCAGTGTATGCAGGAATTATTCCGCGTTATGAAGCCAGGTGGCTGGGGGATTTTCCAGGTGCCTTTAGACAGCAGCAGGGCACACACTTTTGAAGATAAATCCATTACAGCCCCTAGGGACCGCGAAACCTATTTCGGTCAGAAAGATCACCTGCGCCTCTACGGACTGGATTATAAGGATCGCTTAACGAGCGCCGGCTTCGATGTGGAAGTGTGTGACTTTATCTCCCGGTTCTCTGCCTCAGATATTAAACGGTATGGCTTACAGCAGGGAGAGCAGTTGTATATAGGCAGGAAGCGGGAAATGCCGGCTGCTTAAGGTTAAGTTTTGACGTGATCGTATCGGCGGCTTTGATCCGAAGCGGTAGCTATTGCGGTATGCAAGAGGGATGCTCTTCTATCTCCAGGCTGTTTAATTTCGGAGTGTACGTAACGAGTAATAAAAAATTTTTAAAAAAATCATCGCCTGGCTAAGGGTAAATCTTTTAGGGTGCGTCTAACAGGTAAATACAGGAGCATGAAATGCTGCTCTTGTCCCGATTCACATCTTAAATTAAGAACTATGTTGAAAAAATCTATCCTGGTACTCTCCGTACTGTTTCTTTCAAAATCTTCAGGCTTTGCACAATCGCCTGCTTTTAGCAGCTTTAATGCTTTTTCAGATTCCTGCTACAACAGTGCGGGTATTAATGCATTGCTGACGAGTGCCTCTGTCAGTAATGCAAATGCGAATACTTCTGTTGCCGTGTATTGGGGCGACGGCTCCTCGAACGCGATGACCAGTTATGGGCAGGGGTATTTCGGCTCATCGCACAATTATTCCAGCGCAGGCACCTATACCGCGGCGGCTGTTTTATACAATGGAACGACGGCGATAGATACTTTATACAAAACATTTAATTCATTTTGTTCTGCCGTGCAGGGTTTTGCCTACAAACGAGCAGACAATAACTGTTCCCGGGATCCTTTAACGGAGCCTAATCTATACTCGCCGTTTTCCATCGAAGTAAGGAAAGCCGGTGTCCCGGTAGACACGATCCACGCAAACGGTAATTTTTACAAGATTATCAATGGCGCCGACGCCACTTCCGTATTCAGCTTGCATTTGCTAAATGCCCCGAATGGTACGCTGGCCGCCTGTCCTTCTGCTGCATATACGTTTAAATTTGATACCCTGAATTACGCCAATTATAACGGGTTCGAATTTGGTTTCGATTGCGACCCTACCGCAAGTGGTTTCGACCTCTCGGTAACGGGCTCCGGCTTCTTCAGAACAGTCGCCAATTCCTATATTTATATTTCCCCCAGGAACAGTGCCTGTGCCGGTACCAACGGGGTAATTACATTAAACCTAAGTCCTAAATATTCGTTTTCCGGAGCTACCTTAACTCCTGCCAGTGTCAGTGGTAATACGATTACCTGGAACGTCAACAATATCTCTAATACCAGCTCAGATATGATCATGGTGACGCTGCACGCGGTAGGCACATTGACACCGGGCGATACCGTAATGAATACCCTCAGCATCAGCCCGGTTACCGGTGATGCTAACCCGGCTAACAATACCTACCCTATGGTAGACTCTATCAGCGCTTCCTTTGACCCTAACGAGAAACATGTGTACCCGATCGGCGATATTGCTGCGGGTGAACTGCTGACCTACACCATTCACTTCGAGAATTTAGGCAACGATACTGCTTTTAACATTCATATCCTCGATACCTTATCTGCCAATGTTGACCCGGCTACATTCAAAGTTATTACCAGTTCGCACCCGGTTAGCGCACAAATGATTGCAAGTGGTTCGCAGAATACGTTGAGATTTGATTTTGCCGATATCTTACTGGCTGATGCGAGCGCGCCCAATGAAAATAAAGGTTTTGTAACGTACCAGATCAATGCGAAAGACGGGCTGGCTGCGGGTACTACGATAGAGAATACTGCGCACATCTATTTCGACATCAATCCTGCTATTGTTACTAACTCGACAAGAAACAGGATCCCCACAGAGTTAAGCATCTCTAAAGATAAAGGATTCAAAACCATCCACGTTTACCCGAATCCTGCGAATGACAAATTGTTCGTTGAAGGATTGAATACCTTTAAAAATGTTGTTATTGTTAATTCCCTGGGACAAGAAGTGATGCAGCCTAAAGCCAATAAAGCGTACCTGGCCATCGATCAGTTAGCTCCGGGAGTTTATTTCCTTAAAGCTACCGGTAAAGACGGGCTCTACACTCAAAAATTTATTAAACAATAGAAACACACGATCCTATTAAATAAACAAAAGCGGGCAGTTCGATCTGCCCGCTTTCTGTTTTTAATAAATGTTTATTTGCCTAAGACAATATCGTAGTCTTTTGTTTTGAAATATTCTACGAAAATCTCTTCAGATTTTTTCATCAACTGCTCATATTGTTTTGCGCCATGGCTGATCCGTTTAACTCCTAAAGTCCCTAAACGTTCATAGTCAGGAAGGTTGGGCGTGGTGAACACATTTAAGGGCAAACTTATTTTTTCCACGAAGGATTTAATATCTGCCTCCTGCTCGATCAACGGGACAAAAATACCGTCGGCACCGGCAGCCTGGTAAAGTTGCGCCCTGCGAATCGATTCTTCCAGGGCATTTGGATGCTTGGTGGTAAAAGTGTCTATGCGGGCATTGATAAAAATATCCATCGTAGATTTAATAACGCGGATTTTCTCTGCCAGCAGATCAGCATCGCCTAAAAGTCTTTTGCCGTTTTCAACAGTACCGTCTTCCAGGTTGATGCCGGCTACACCAAGATCAGACAGCTGTTTGACA
>CAXYKQ010000323.1:0-11690 GCA_964277835.1 uncultured Edaphocola sp.
TTTTCCGATTTCAATGCTTTGGCACATTTTGCTAAAGCCACTACCATCAAGGCATTCCAGGAAAGAAGGATCTTCGTGTCTGTCATGGGCCTTACCCTGATCGCCCTGGCTTCAAACAATGTGTTTACTGCAGATTCCAATTCGGCTTTAAACGCCTCATTGTCCAACAAAAGCGCTCTTTTCTCCCGGTCGATGCTATTCAAATTTAGAATCGTTTTTCCTTCCCAATTGCCACCGGCCGTAATGTCCCAAAAGGCCTGTAATTCCGGGCTCATGTCGGGTAAAAGCTCCTGCAGCTCCTCTGTTTCCCAAACATAATATTTCCCTTCTTCGCCCTCACTATCCGCATCCAAAGCCGCATAAAAACCGACACCTAAACCATCTATACTCAACTCCCGGATACAGAATGAAATCGTTTGCTCTATAACTTTTAGATAGGCTTCATTGCCACTTACCTGGTAAGCCTCGGAAAGCAGTTCAAGGAATAAGGCATTATCATACAGCATTTTCTCGAAATGCGGAGCAAGCCATTCCGCATCGGTGCTGTACCGCGCCAGCCCACCAGCAATCTGGTCATAAATTCCGCCGCCAATCATTTTGTCTATACTCAGCAGGGCATGAGCCAAAGCATCTTTATCCCCGGTGCTGTAATGATATTGTAACAGGTAGGAGAGACTCATGGTTTGCGGGAATTTAGGCGCCATCCCAAAACCACCATAGGCTTCATCTGCCTGCGACAAAAGCTGGCGTACTATAGGTTCAAAATCTTCTTTTTTGTAGGGTAAAGCCCCGTTCCCTTTCTCTTGCAGGTTCACCTGCTCCAGGTGCTGTAGTAATTGCTCGGACTGGTGAATCACTTCTTCCTTCTTTTGCGCCCAGCTTACCCTCACCGCCTCCAGCACTTCCCGCCAGGACGCCCGGTTGTACACCCTCTGGGGTGGAAAATACGTACCGCCAAAAAATGGCTTACGGTCCGGCGTAGTAAACATGTTCAGCGGCCAGCCTCCCTGGCCCGTAAGCACCTGCAGGGCATCCATGTAAAGATGATCCACATCACTCCGTTCCTCACGATCCACTTTAATGCAAACAAAATGTTCATTCATATAAGCGGCCACTTCCGCATCTTCAAAACTCTCCCGCTCCATAACATGGCACCAATGACAGGCGGCATAGCCGATACTTACCAATATTGGCTTTTCTTCCTTTGCCGCTTTTAAAAAGGCGGCCTCACCCCAGGGATACCAATCTACAGGGTTATGGGCGTGTTGACGGAGATAAGGACTGGACTCGTATTGTAATCGATTCATAATAAATATTTAACCGCAGCTATGGAAGCAAAAAAATAAAAGTTATAGCCGCTTAGGAAATTTTAACGATGAAATTAATGAAATTATAGTCATTAGACGGTTAACTTTGTCTCTCATGACTTTTAAGAACAGGTCGTCCCCGCATTTACGGAACATTGATCATTTTATAAAATCGACATAATACTTGAAAAAGAACTTCACCCTCGTTATTATCATGATTTGCTTATCCCTTTTCGGGCTGATGTTCATTCAGCTAAACTGGGTAAAGACAAATATGGAAGTACAACGTATGCGCTATGGTATGGAGGTAGAGAGTGTACTTTCAAAAAGCCGCATAGACTTGCGTGCCCGGCTGATACAAATACAAGGCCGTAACCCGGCCACTTTCAACAGCGGCTTTGACCAGACCAGGGAGCATTTATTATGGAATACCATCGTCCGGCTGCAGCAGGAAGAAATTACCGCCATCCTCCAGAAACATATGGATGCAGAAAAGATCAAATTCCCTTTTGCCTACTGCATCACCTCCGAACAGGGTTTCGTGGACATTATGAGCAGCTCTCCTAACTTTAACGTAAGCATGTTTGATGTTGCTTATCCCGCAAGGCTTACACCTAATGGCAGCTTTAAGATTTTCCTGTATATCGAAGAACCCCAGAATTACATTTCACAGCGTTCCGCCTGGATGTTTGCAGGCTCTGCCTTATTCACGATTATTATCATTACTGCTTTTGCCTTAACGGTACGTACCATGATCAACCAAAAGAAGCTGGCGGAAATCAAATCAGACTTCATTAACAACATGACCCACGAGTTCAAAACACCCCTGGCAACCATATCCCTGGCCTCGGATGCCTTATCCATGGAGAAGGTGAGGAACAATCCGGAAATGCTGAGCTATTACTCGGGCATTATCAAATCGGAGAATAAAAGGATGAACAAACAGGTGGAAAAAATCCTGCAGGCCGCGCAAATAGACCGGGACGAGTTGAAACTCAACCTGCAACCAATCAATGTACACGAAGTAATTGAAAAAATGGCCGAATCTTTTGATATACAGATCCAGCAAAAAAACGGGACACTCACTACGCACTTGAACGCACCTAAATACACTATCATGGCAGATGAGGTGCATTTTTCCAACATTATCTACAATTTGATGGATAATGCCGTTAAATATTCAGAGGAAAACCTGATCATTGACATCAGCACGACCAACGTAAAGAACAATTTGGTCATTAAAATAAAGGATAATGGTATTGGTATGAATAAAGAAACGGTTGCCCGTATCTTTGAAAAATTTTACCGGGCTCACACCGGGAATCTGCACAACATCAAAGGCTTCGGCCTGGGATTGAGTTATGTAAAAGCAATCGTAGAGGCACATAAAGGTAAAATTAAGGTGGAAAGTTCCCTGGGTAAGGGAAGCATATTTACTATCGAATTCTCGCTTACTAACCAAATAATTACCTAAATTTGCGGATATAATTAAATTTAATTTACCATTAAAAATATTAACAATAGATGAAAATAGCTGTAGTGGGTGCCACTGGCCTGGTAGGCAGCACCATGTTGCAGATTTTAGCAGAAAGAAATTTCCCCTTAACTCAACTGATCCCGATTGCTTCACACCGATCTGTAGGAAAAACCATTGGCTATAATGGCATTGACTACCCGGTGGTAGATATGGAGCAGGGGATTGCATTGCAGCCCGATATTGCTTTGTTCTCTGCTGGTGGCCAGACTTCAATGGAATGGGCTGAAAAGTTCGCCGCCGCCGGCTGCGTGGTTATTGACAACTCTTCTGCATGGCGCATGGACCCTACAAAGAAGCTGGTGGTACCGGAAGTGAACGGGCACGTACTGACCGCAGAAGACCGGATCATCGCCAACCCTAATTGCTCTACGATACAAATGGTCATGGTACTGAACCCGCTGCATCGTGCCTATGGCATAAAAAGGGTAGTCGTAAGTACCTATCAATCGGTAACGGGAAGCGGGCAGAAGGGTGTAGATCATTTACTGGAAGAACGCAGATCAGGTAGCATTGAACAACCGTTCTACCCTCACCCTATCGACCTGAACGTCATCCCGCACATTGACAGCTTCCTGGATAATGGCTACACGAAGGAAGAAACTAAAATGATCCTGGAAACGCAAAAAATAATGGGCGACGACCAGATCAGGGTGACCGCTACAACCGTGCGTGTTCCGGTTATGGGTGGCCATAGCGAAAGTGTAAATATTGAATTTGAACAACCTTTTGATCTGGAAAGTATTAAAAGCCTGCTGACTGCCGCTTCAGGTGTGGAATTGCTGGACGATCCCTCCCGCAATCAATACCCTACCCCGCTTAAGGCTTTTGGTACTAATGAGGTGTGGGTAGGCCGGCTACGCAGGGATGAATCTGTGGCTAATGGCCTGAATTGCTGGATTGTCGCGGATAACTTAAGAAAAGGTGCTGCAACGAATGCTGTCCAGATCGCAGAGTATTTGATTGAAAATAAAATAATCCAACAAAATGCTATTTCCCAGGACAATAATTACTTAGTTTAACTATTTTTCAATAAAAATAATTTTTTTTAGAAAAAATGGGTGGCTTTTGCCAACCCATTTTTTATTTTAAGCTGTCTATATTACGCATGCACAAAACAAAAATCTCATTTAAATTCAGGTTTTAGTGTTATATTTAACGATTAAATAAAAGAAGTCCATGAAAAAAGGTATATATACTTTATTTGCCCTGTTTTCCTTCAGCTTTGCTTCAAAAGCACAAATAGCGCTTACCTATGATGATACATTAATTTGTAGAGGTGATGAAATCACTATGGGCGCATCCGTTACGGGTCAGGTATCAGGTTTACAATTTGATGATGACTTTACGCCCGCTATAGATATAGGATTTCCTTTCCAGTTTTTTGGGAACACCTATAGCCAGGTTACCATTTCTGACAATAACTACCTGAGCTTCAATATGACGCTTGCAGGTAATACTTTTAGTGCGTATACCTGGACACAGGCAACAACAGCTCCTTACAACCATGCCGATAATGCCATTATGCTTGGTTTGATGGACCTGCTACTGGATCCTTCTTACGGAAATGGTAGTGGTGTGGTTCAATACCAAACCTTTGGTTCACCGGGATCCAGGAAATTTGTTGTACAATATTGTAATGCCGCCAAGTATTCCGGAACCTGTGGCTTGAATAAAGTGACTAACCAGGTTATTTTATATGAAGGTTCCAATATTATCGAATTCCATACCCAAAATATGCCGGGCACTCCGGGATGTCCGACTACTAATAGTGCTGCCTCCGGCGGGAATGGTATCCAGGGTGTTCGCTGGGTAAATGGTACTACCGTTAACGAAGTATACACCCCGGGTCGTGCTCCTGCTGATTTATGGGGCACCATCGGCGGTCAAAATACCTCCAGGAGATTCACCCCGACAACCGTTGCCGGCGCTCCTTCTTATACCGTAGATAGTATCGCCCATAATCCGTGGAACATCATCCAGTTCAGCAACAGCCCTCTGTTAACCTGGTATGACGCCAATGGTAACTATGTACACCAGGGCGCCACTTACACGACAAATGTAAGCAACCCTCCTCCACCGGCTCCCGGAACTTTCTACGTGGTAGAATATACCGGTCCTGCAGGTTGTGATAACCAAACTACCTTTACCTTCAGAGATACTGTAAATATCCGTTTCAGCGATATTAAAACTTATGTAACTGCAGAAATGTGTGCCGGTTCTACTTATAACTTCTACGGTCGCACTTTATTCAGTCCCGGTGTTTACGATACTACCTTTGTTTCTGCCATCGGTTGCGATAGTGTTATTATTTTAACCCTCGGCATCAACCCCTTGCCGACCGCACAAATTACCAATGGAGATAAACGTGCAAAAATATGTAGTGGCGACCGTTATATCTTCACCGCCTATAAAGCTGCAGGATATCAATACCAATGGTACAAAGATGGGAATGCCATTCCGGGTGCCACCCTGGACACTTTAGGGGCTACCACCGCAGGTATGTACAAGGTTGAAGTGACTACGAATAAGGGTTGTAAAAAAATGTCGGAAGCCGTGGAACTTGTAATTGCTCCCAACCCGACTGTTAAGATCAATTATTTCAGCAGCAACAATATCTGTGCTCAGGATACCGTAGACCTGAAGGCTATGGCTACCGGAAGTAATTTAGAGTATATCTGGACCCCTGATGCCTATTTCAGGAGAACCCCGGGCAATGCTAAAGCTTCTGAAGTACAGGCGATCATCCCTAAATCCGGCTATGTTTATGTAAAAGTATTTAATAACGACCTTTGTTCGGCAACAGATTCCCTGTTTATTAAAGCGGAACCTTGTTGCGAAATGACCATGCCAAACGCGTTTACCCCGAATGGAGACGGTAAAAATGATTACTTTGTTCCTAAACTAGAGGTAGGGCAACAAATAGTTTCCTTCCTGGTCTTTAACCGCTATGGCGAGCTGATCTATGAAAGCAATGCCAGTGGCTTTACGCAAGGATGGGATGGCCGCAATAAAGACGGCAAAGACCAACAAAGCGGGGTTTATATGTACGGGTTGAAATACTCTTGCTCTGATGGAAAAATCTACGAGAAGAAAGGAGATATTACTTTAATGCGATAAATCAAAAAATTAAATAGAGCGAAAAGGGCCATGATTCATTTCATGGCCCTTTTCCGCTTGCTTGATGCTCATCAACAGCTAATTGAGGGCTTTGCTTTTAACCAATCCTGCGTTCACCTATGTTGATGAACACATTTCTCTCATAAAACCATATTGATTAAATAATGCCTAAAAATAAATAGAGCGGGCTGCGTATTACCGCAGCCCGCTCTATTTATTTTTTCCGACAACCCTTTTCAGGCTTATCCGGTTATTTGTCAACCTTAGTGGTTATGGTGCGCTTCATGAGCACTTGGTAAATTCTGGAATTCTTCAAGCCCTATCGCTTTATCCGTAACGTTCATTTTGTTAGCGATCTCGCCGAACAATTTATCCATCATCAGTTTACGATAAGTTTCATTCAAAGTATTCTCATCGTTGATCATCTTATCTACATATTCATCCAACCAGGGCGCGTCGGCAGCGGTATTGCCAAAATAAGCCATTACCCTGTTCTTCATTTCCTCTTTAACCTCGTCCAAAGAAACTTCAACTTTGTATTCATTTACCAGCTTATCTGAAATTAAGGTCCAACGTAGCTGATGTTCAAAAGAAGGCCATTCTTTCTCTACTTCTTCGTCAGATTTAGCCTGCTCTTGTCCTTTCTTCAACCAGGCTTTCAGGAATACTTCCGGTAACTCGATCGCTGTTCCGTGCACTAAAAGTTCAAACAATTCATTTTGCAAGCGATCATTACCGATACGGTTGATCTCTTTACCCATTTCTTCTTTGATACGTTCTTTAAACGCTGCTTCATCTTTAATGCCCTGGCCAGGGAATACTTCCTCAAAGAATTCCTCGTTCAATTCGCGCATTTCCAGGCGACCTACTTTTGTCAAGCTCAGTTTATAAAAAGCATCGGCGGCTTCTTTACTTTCCGGATCTTGCTTTAAGGCATCTTTTAAAAGTTCTTTTAGTTCATCCCCTTCAGCAACTTCTGAAGCCTGGAATACGATGGTAGTTCCGGCTTTTGCGCCTTTCAATTGCTCTTGTAATTTCTTCGGCATTTTATCCAGCGTAACTACATCTTCTGTCGCCTCTACGCCTTCTGCTACATTACCGTCTTTATCGGCAGCCTGGTAAGTAGCATATACGATATCGGTATCTAAATCTAAAGTTTCAGGATTTTCCACTTTACCGGCACGCTTACGGATGTTTTCAACTTCATCTTCCAGCATTTTATCATCGATACTGATCACATATCTGTTCAGCATCCCTTTCTTCTCTTCGATCGCTTTCACCTCGAATTCAGGTTTAAGACCGATTTCAAATGCAAATTCAAAATCCTGTGGGGTATTCATATCAAAGTTCAAACCTTGATCGTCCAAGGGCAATGGTTGCGCAAAAATCGCAGGCTTTTCCGTTGTTAGATAAGATTGTAACTGCTCATTTGCTTTTTGAATAACCGCATCTGTAAATACAGACTGACCAAACATTTTACGCACCATACCGGCAGGCACATTACCTTTCCTGAATCCAGGCAAGTTGGCTTGTTTACCGTATTGTTTTAAATTTTTTTCGAAAGAAGGCATATAGTCTTCTTTACTAACTTTTACGATCAGCTTTTCATGCAGCTTTGCAATAGGTTCGCGCGTTATCGTTGACATTGAGCTCAATTTTTAGAGTTAATAGTTTATTACAAATTAAAATAAAATGCTCCGCTAATTGCGGAGCATTTTTTGTGCGGGTGGAGGGACTCGAACCCCCATGCCTCGCGGCACTAGATCCTAAGTCTAGCGTGTCTACCAATTTCACCACACCCGCTGTTGCTAAAGGAGCACAAAGGTAACGTATAATTTATTAAAACAAAAAAAATTTTCATAAAATGTCCTGCCTGATTTACAAGACCTGAAAGGTCTTTACTTATCGCTCAAAATGCTTATCTTGGGACGATACAAGCCCTGAAAAATTTACAAAAATGATCAAAAAAATCACTTACTCCCTGGTCTTGGCCTTTAGTCTCCTTATCCTTATGAGTTCCTGTGCAGAACAAACAGCTTATCCCGTGGGCAAGCTTCAGGACCGGGATGCTATCCTGGTCAATGGTGACCTGAGCAAAGCGAAAAAGTATTTTGCATTCATCCTCAAAAATGCCAAAATAGAGACCGCACTAACCGACTTTAAAATCTTAAAAAAAGAAGATCTGGAAACGCAGGAAACCTATTACATACTTCTGGGTACAGGCGACGGCGGCCGGCTTAAAATAGCGCTGCGCGTATTCCCGGATGAAAGCCAACAGCTTAGTATAACCTCTGAATCTTTAAAAATGCCCAGTGTTATATGCCAAAGTGACTGTAGCTCGGGCTGCGCGCCGGCAAGAAAGAGCGGGACCTGGATCTGCTCGGATGACTGCAAATCGGAATGCAGGAAAACAGAAACGATTTCCTACCAAGAAAATAACTATACAACACCCATACAGGCGTTTCTTGAAAACTATTAATGCCTGAGTGAATTACAAATGGTAACAGCTAAAGAGACAACCAAATTTGTTATAATGAGTTCCGTCGATCCTTCGACCCGGCTGAGGATGACAAATTTGGTTGTCAATTCTTACTACCCCTGAGTTTATCAAAGGGTCGACAAGCTCAATGCCACAAGAATTCCAGGTTGTTAAACAGCTTGCTTGTCTCAATCACTATTTACTATAATCATGTATGCTGGCCTTCGTCAGCAACTCATGGAGGATCGCTAAACGTGTTTCGGCCAGGTTGGGTGTTTTATCGGCTGCTTTAAAACAAAGTGCGAAAAAATACGGATGTGGGATGGCCTCTACCTTTCCTGATTTAGGGTTTTTGAGCCGGTGAATAGTTTCTGCAAAGCCGACAACCCATAAAATATCCAGGCCTGATTTTGTATCGTTGCCCCAGCCTGTTTTATAATAAAGTTTATAATCCTTATCCGTTTCCTGTAGCATCATTCCTTTCACAATTCTCTGGGTACGCGCAGAAAAAGGTAATTCATCATGATACAAACGCTTCATCAAACCCACCTGCTCATCCGGCGAAATTTTCAGTGTATCGTTTAACCAAAAATTATCGACAACCCCACCCGTGCGCATATTGCCATATTTCACGGTATCCAGGTATTTCTGCATCAAAGGCAGGCCTATTCTCCGGGCCAACTCCTGGTAATAAGGTACTGCACTTACTTTAAAGGCTTCTGTCATCGTCAGGTCCTTATTCCACTCCGGGAGGTTAAACGCGCCTGTGGTATCTTCTTCCGGGCCAATCAGTCTTCCCTTTTTATAAAAGTGCTTCTTTCCGTCAAATTTTATCAGCATCTTTTCATCTAATGCTACATTTGTTTCTAAAGCTACCAGGGAATTATAAATCTTAAAAGTTGATGCCGGGCTAAACGGCTGGGAGCACATTTGCTTGTTATAGTAGTTGGCCAGCTCTTTGTTATTATCGTAATACTCGAAGCTTCCTTCCTTTATACCGTGCTTATCAAACACCTCTTTCCAGTCTTCATGCTCGCTGATACGAACATCCGAACAGGCCGACAGGCCCGATATACCCAGGCTAAAAAGCAAGCCTGTAATTACGATCTTTAAAAGTCTCATAAAAAAACGTTCTTAAAAAATTGTGGCAAAGGTACATTCTTTAATGCTTAACCGTAAAAAAAAGAAACGTGCCCGATTGCGGACACGTTCCTATTATTAGCTTATAATCAACTCTACTGCGGCTCCTGGCCCAGCATGAAAGTAAATTTTGCAGCGGCACCGAATTTAACACGATCCCCATATTGGTTGGTCAGGTTGTCCAAGCCGACACCATAGTCCAGACCCAACAAACCAAACATCGGTAAGAATACACGTACACCGACACCGGCAGAGCGGTAAACTTTAAACGGGTTATAGTCTTTCAGTCCGTAGTAACCATTAGCCGCTTCGAAAAAAGCAAGGCCATAAATGGTCGCGCTAGGGTCAAGGGTGAACGGATAGCGAATCTCTGCAGTGTATTTGTTGAATATCGTATAACTGTTGTATTCTCCGTTCGTACTGTAGATGTCGTAGCCCCTGTGCGCGATGATATCTCTGCCGACAAAGAAGTTGAACCCGGATAATCCGTCACCACCCACCTGGAAACGTTCAAAAGGAGAGAAGCCCAGGTTTTTGTTATAGTAACCCATGAAACCCAGTTTCGCAGAAAGTCTCAATACAAAATTACCTGCCAGTTTCTGATACCAATCTGAAGAGAATTTATATTTATGGTACTCCACCCAGCGATAGCGTTCTCTTGCTGTAAGGGAGCTGTAGTCATTGTCGCTTAAAGCGGAAACCGGCGGTGTAAATGCCATTGACAAACTGATGTTAGACCCGGATTTAGGGAACAGCAACTGGTCGAGCGTATTTCTGCCGATCGTTATTTTTAATGCCAGGTTGTTGGAATTCCCGTTTCTATATTCCGGAACTTCAACCGGTAATAATGGATAGTCCTTCATCTTGAAGTTCATATAATCTATCCCCAGGGAAAAGACAAAGTTATTATCCGGCCATCTTACCCTGCGACTTAAAGATACATTACCTCCAAGGTTGCGGATATAGGAATCGTATGGAGAGGCAATAGGTCTGTTGTTACTATTATAACCCAGGTAGTTTCTTGCAAAACGGCCATAACTTAAGGCTACATTCAGGGCAATGGGTTTCTTCCCGCCCAACCATGGCTCTGTAAACGCGAAAGTCATCGAGTTGTACCACAAACCACTTGACTGGTAACGAATAGACAGACGCTGACCGTCCCCCATAGGAAGCGGATCCCAGGTTTTGGGTTTCAGTAAATTTTTCAACGAGAAGTTGTTAAAGGTAAGACCTAAAGTCCCGGTAAAACCGATACCGCCACCGTAACCCGCCGATAACTCCAACTGGTCAGAAGATTTTTCAGCTATTTTAAAATCAATATCTACCGTTTTATTCTGCATATCCGGTTTAGGCTCCGGCAATACCTTTTGCGGGTCAATAAACCCTAGCTGCGAGATCCTGCGGATAGAACTGATCAGGTATGATTGGTTGTAGATCGAACCCGGGTAGATTTCCAGTTCTCTTCTTAACACATAATCATTCGTTCTTTCATTACCTATGATGTTGATATTCCTGACCCGAAACTGAGGACCTTCGGTGATAATGATATCAAAATCGATCGTGTCGTTCCTGATCTCCCGCTCTACCGCTTCGGCACTGTAGCCTAAATATCCGTTATTCAGGTAAATACTTCCCACATCAATCCCGCCTTCCATCGTAGCTCTCCCCTGGATTTTTGCATTGATCAGGTCTTTGTTATAAACATCTCCTTTTTTGATCCCTAATAATTCAGACAATAAAGAATCTGTATGCAAAGTGTTGCCTTTCCAGGCAATGTTGCCAAAATAGTATTTTTTCCCTTCATCAATTTTCAGTTCCACGTTCAGGTGGCCATTGTCCGTTGTGTAAATAGTATCGTCTACTATTTGTGCATCCCGGTAGCCCGAGGTGTTGTACAACTCGATTAGGTTTGTTTTATCTTCCCTGAATTTCTTTTCATCAAATTTTGATGCTGATAAAAAGCCATATCTGAAGTAGGGGTTAAGATGGTCCAGGGTTTTTGAGAGAGACAGGAACCCGCCTTGTTGCAAGTATTTACCAAAGCTACGGTCCGGTTTGGGGTAAACGGTAAACTTGTCGGCCGGTTCCAACGATAAGCGGGCCATTTCCT
>CAXYKQ010000324.1:0-9830 GCA_964277835.1 uncultured Edaphocola sp.
GAGCATGACGACCTGGCCACGGTGTTCTTCAACGAAAAATCATTCACGCTCGGTTTCCGCAATTCCGGCAATCGCTATGCGCTGAATAAATGGATCAATGGTGCTTACAAAATTATTTATCCTTTAAAAGAAAACAATTTCTGGATCTACAATTTTGCCAATGCCGAAAAAACAGGTTACAGCAATGAAAAGGATCTGCATAAAGATGTGCGCATTACTTTGGATTATGAACTATCCAAAAATGTACAGGACGCGATCAATAGCGCAGAACGCTTTACTAATAAGAAAAACAAAAAATACAATTTCAGTGCTATAGCTGCCGATGGTGACGGGAATGTACGCTTCATGTCGGATTATGTTACCAACAGGACGGTACTGGACCCGAATAATGAAGCGGCCATCTATGCGTTGCAAAAACAACAGTTTTTCTACTCGAATGCTAAAAACGAAAGAGATCAGTGGGGCAACCGCAACCTCTTAAACCTGTTCTTAGGCCCGGGCTCTTCGATCAAGCCTTTGACGGCTGGCTTAGTAGCATCACAATTAAACGCGGGTTGGGAAAAATTGATCCTTCAGCCACCATCAATGCCGGAGATCCAGGAGTATGCCGGTTTAAAACTGGTCAAACCCTGGAAAAACGATGAGCACTATTTCGCTCCCTTGACCCTGCCCAGGTATATCGAAGTTTCCAGTAACTTCTATCAATCCGTGCTGATCTTCCTTGGATCTTACAGCCGCGATTACTACGAAGTCAAAGGACATTACAGCCTGGCCAACCTCTTAAGCAGGCAGGCAGGCGCCAATAACACGACACCGGTACTTTACCTGGATGGACAGGGCTATTTCCTACCTAATTTTGAAAAGAAAAAAGGCAAGTGGCCGGCTACCGATAAGCAAAAAACCACCCCGTCTTATTTCGGCAACGAAAACTCACTACTCGCGCTTGGCTTTGAACAAAATGCCAACCTGCGCACGAAGGATAAAGATAAGCAGGACAACAGCCCGGTCAGCGTAGACAAAGTAAATTTTGTGGACACCAGCCTCTATGCGGCACTCGAGCAGAACCGCAGCGGCGGCTTCCTTTGGGGCTTCCCGGAGCAGTCCTACTTCCTGCAATCCGAGCGCGCCTTTGATGAAGTGCACCAGAATTTCAACCTGGGATTAAAAACGACCACCCTGGGCGGTTACCCTTACCGGCTTACGCCCTTTATGATGTTGCAGATGTATATGTCAATGTTTACCCAGAACAAAAATTTCAGGCTGGGGGTAACCCGGAAAGAAGATTCGCTGGTAAGGTGGCAGGTAGACTCTACCTGGGACGGTGCGGGTAACTATAATGTATTCCTTTCGCAGAATATTTTCCAGGGCATGAAAGATGTCATTTATGGCGGCAGTGGAACAGCAAGGAGATTACAAAACCTGAAGACCAAATACCCGGCTTACCATTTTTATGCCAAAACAGGTACCATTAATGAACAGACCTCCAAAGGCAAGAGCTCGAGAAGGCTGATCGTACTGGCCACGGACAAAGACATGACCATGGCCGCTAATATCGGTAATGCAAGGGTCTATGCCTGGTTCTTCGCCATCGACAATACCGGTGATTTTGACTGGAACCTGTTACAGCAAATCATAGAACAAAGCATGAATTCATCCTCATTAAAATACTACTTCAATAAATAGTCATGAAAGCAGGCAGCATTAAAATAATATTAGTCGGACTTGCCGTCGTCATTACCCTTGGCCTTACCGCCTTGGTTCGCTGGGACGCCCGAAATGCAAAGCCGGATACCGAAAAGATACTGACCAAAGACGCCAATTTCGGCAAAGAAAATATCACCTGGATCAAAACAGACACCTTCATCCAACTGCTGGAGAAAGCTTATCACCCTAATGCGGAAACTAATATCGCCAGTAACTTGTTGGTAGTCTTCATCAAAAACGCCAATACCGTCGCCCAGGACTTTTATAATGGCAATGAATCGCTGCTTAAATACCGGATCAACGATCATGATTTCGAGATCGACTATGACAAACACAATAACAACGTCGTCGGCAGGTTCAAGATCAAAGATAAACTGGTTGCCGTACCTAATGATGTATTAATAAAAGTAATTGATAAAACGATAAACTGACATGGAAGTAAACGGGAAGAACATAACCGGGATCATTAAATATCTTTATGAAAAAAGATTGAATCAGACTGCTTCTGAAGAAGTATTACAGAGCTGGAGCAATCTCAGCGACCCGGAAGCGAGGATGCACCTGAACCAGCTTTTTCAAACCTGGGGTTATACACAGGAACAGATTGATGCAGAGTTGAAGGAATATTTTTCAGGTACCGGCACGCCCGGGCCTGCTGTTGCCCCGACAAGCCCTGCAGGCAATACATCAACATTTCAGCAACAGGCCGCGCCCTACACCGCACAGCAGCAAATGCCTCCGCGGCCTCCGCAGCAGCCGCGAAAAAAACGTTCCTTCGGCTGGCTCTGGGCCCTGCTGCTTCCTTTACTGGCAGCCGGCGGGTACGTCATTTACAAATTCCAGCAGTTTAAAACCCTGCACTATCTATATGTGACCACCGACAATGTTTCCATCCGGGATCATGAAGGCAATAATATCGGCCGTATGGACATTTTCGCATCCGGCACTTCTGTTTCCTTCCTCAGGACAACCGATATCAATACCTACCCGGTCAAAGTCGGGGATAATGTTTATCAATGCAGGAGGGTTATATTTGACAGTACGTCGTTTAGCGATTACCTGTTCAATAAACCCGAAGCGTTTGGGTACGTCAACGAGAATTACGTAATCGACGATAAAGATAACTTCATCGTTTACCGGAATGTCTTCCAGGTGATCAACGGCGTAAAAAATGAAAATACTTCATTGACTTCCCCTTTCAGGAAGACGATCGTAGGCAGTATACGCCAAAACCCGGCAATGAAAGACCTGTACATTATGAATGCCTGTAACAACACCGATAAGACTTACAGTGCTTTGATCACACTTAAGAATAAAGAAGATATCCACCAGGTTGTAGCGCTGCTTTCGGACGGGAAATACTATATTTTTTCCGGTAATCCCGACAAACAGGAATATGAAGCCCCGAAACCTTTTCAATACAAAGTGCCGGGGATTACGCAACTAAACCCTTATCAAAATGATAACTTATTGTTCCGCTATTTGAATAAAACATACTTTATCTTTGACTGCAATGGTACCGCAAGAGATTACTACACGGCAATGAATAATAAAGGCCTGATCGATTATGCGAAATATTCTTTTGAACCTTAAATTTGTACCCTACTAAAACAAGATTGAAATGATTAACCGTAATAATATCGTTGATTTTATCAGCTTCCTTTACCAGAAAAAATTTAACCAGCCCGCTCCGCAGGACCTGCTGGATTCCTGGGCCGGCCTCAATGACAATGAAACCACGATCCACCTTAACGGTCTTTACCGCCACTGGAACCTGGACGCTATCAGTTCAAAAAATTATGAACAGGAATTCCTGAGCCGGGCCCAGGGCGCACCTAACCCGATATTCCCAAATCCGGGCCAGCAAACTACAAGTAATAATAATTACCAACAACCCGCTTATCCACAAAACCCGGCCCCACAACCGCAGCAGCCATACATGCAAACGCCCCCTGCGGCACAAAAGAAAAGTGGCTCCGGCTGGATCATAGGCTTATTACTGGTGATCATAGCAGCAGGCGCCGGCTACTACGTCTGGAACCTTAATCAGAAAGACACTTCTGCCCCATCCGATGTAATGGCAACGGAAAATAATACAAAAAAGCCAGATACCATTCAAAAAGCACCGGCACCCGTAGAGGCAGCTAAACCGGAGCAAACGGAAGATGACAAGAAAAACGCCCGTGTTATACACGACTTACTGTATGCGGAAAGTGGTAGAAATTTTGATGATATTTATAAATATTTTGATCCAAACCTCGAGCGCTATTGGAGCATTAATTATCCGACCTACGACGAATTAAAGGCGGAATATGAGAAAACCTGGACGAAGACAGAAAACAACGAGCATTCCAATGTACGGATCAATAAAGTAGCCGATAACACCTACGATGTAATGAGTACCTATTCTTATTTCTCCCTTAAAGACCAAAAACAGAAAAGAGTAGATTCCAAAGTCCGTTTTGTGTTCAATAAAGAAAACAAGATTATAAGATCATACGGGCTATAAATGAATAATTCGTATTGCCAATAAAGTGCTTTCATCAATTATCTTAAAATTGTTTCGTCAAACAGCCTCAAATCGTTAAATTTGAGGCTGTTTGTTTTAGCTACCTACCGCACCAACAACAAGTATAAAATGGATACCAAAAGAAATATTCAACAGGAAGCACTCGATTATCATGCTAATGGCCGCCCCGGCAAAATAAAAGTAGTCCCTACTAAAAATACCAAAACACAAAGAGACCTGTCCCTGGCTTATTCTCCCGGGGTTGCAGAACCTTGTCTGAAAATAAAAGAAAACCAGGAGGATGTTTATAAGTATACCGCTAAAGGCAACCTGGTAGCCGTGATCAGCAATGGCACGGCGGTGCTCGGGCTGGGTAACATAGGTCCTGAAGCGAGTAAACCCGTTATGGAAGGTAAAGGCGTGTTGTTCAAGATCTTTGCCGATATCGACGTATTCGACCTGGAATTAAATACTAAAAGCATCGACGAATTTGTTACGGTAGTAAAAGCACTGGAACCCACCTTTGGCGGCGTCAACCTGGAAGATATAAAAGCACCTGAATGTTTCGAGATCGAGCGCAGGCTGAAAGAAGCAATGAACATCCCGGTAATGCACGACGACCAGCATGGTACCGCTATGATCTCGGGGGCCGCATTACTGAATGCACTGGAAATCGTAGGCAAAGACATTACCCGGATCAAGATGGTCGTAAGCGGCGCCGGGGCTGCGGCAGTGGCCTGCTCAAGAATGTACCTGAACCTGGGTGTCACAAAAGACAATATCACCATGTTTGATGTAGACGGGGTAATCAACCTCGAACGCAGCAACCTGGATGAAAGCCGCATGTTTTTCGCTCGCGATACCGGCAACATCAGTATGGCAGATGCACTGGTTGGTGCCGATGTGTTTATCGGACTGAGTGCCGGTAACATCCTGAGCCAGGATATGGTCCGCTCTATGGCTAAAGACCCTATCGTCTTTGCCATGGCTAATCCCAACCCGGAGATCACTTACGACGAAGCCGTAGCTGCCCGTCCCGATATCATTATGGCTACCGGGCGAAGCGATTACCCTAACCAGGTAAATAATGTACTGGGATTCCCGTTTATCTTCAGAGGAGCCCTGGATGTAAGAGCGACTGCTATTAATGAAGAGATGAAGATGGCGGCAGCTTATGCACTGGCCGCACTGGCCAAACAACCGGTACCCGAAATCGTAACCAAAGCCTATGGCCTGAAGTCGATGACCTTCGGCAGGGATTACATTATTCCCAAACCGCTGGACCCGAGATTATTATCAACCGTAGCTCCGGCTATCGCTAAAGCGGCCATGGAAACCGGCGTGGCCCGTAAACCGATAGAAGATTTCGAAGCGTATAAACTGGAACTGAACGATCGCCTGGGCATCAACAATTCAATTGTCCGGCTGGTGAACGCCAAAGCGCGCCAGAATCCGCAACGCATTGTTTTTGCAGAAGCTGACAATATCAAAGTATTAAAAGCCGCACAAATAGCGCAGGAAGAAGGCTTCGCCTTTCCTATCTTACTCGGTAATGAAAAACGCATCAACCAGCTGATCACAGAACATAAAATAGAATTGAAAAATCCCGTGATCATTGATCCGCGCAGCGATGCGGCTATGGATAAACGTATTGCATACGGGGAAGAATTCTTTGCTCAGCGCCCGAGAAAAGGCATGAACGCCTACGAAGCCAAAAAGATCATGCGCGAGCGGAACTATTTCGGCTGCATGATGGTCGCGAACGGGGAAGCAGATGGCCTGATCAGCGGGCTCACCCGCAGCTACCCGGAAACGATCCGCCCGGCGCTGCAAACAATCGGTAAAGCGCCCGGCGTCAATAAAGTGGCCGGTATGTACATCGTGCTCACTCCCAAAGGCCCCTTATTCCTGGCAGATGCCACGGTGAACCTTACCCCCAATGCCGAAGAGCTGGCCGAAATCGCCCAGCTGGCGGCAGATGAGGTGGCCCGCTTCAACATACAGCCTAAAGTGGCCATGCTGTCCTATTCCAATTTCGGCAGCAGTGATACGCCTGAAGCGCGTATGATGGGGGCAGCAGCCCGCATTGCCAAAGAGCGCAACCCGGACCTGATCATTGACGGTGAAATACAAGCTGGTTTAGCGTTTGATACCGCTGTGCTTAAAGAGAATTACCCCTTCTCTGACCTGGTAGGTGGCGGAGTCAATACCCTGATATTCCCGAATCTTTCTTCGGGTAATATCGCCTATAACCTTTTAAAAGAAGTAGCGGATTTTGAGATCATAGGGCCTATCCTTTTAGGACTGAACAAGCCGGTACATATCTTACAATTGGGCAGCTCCGTACAGCAGATCGTAAACATGGTAGCAATGACCGCATTTGATGCACAAGGCAATAAATAAAATATAATGGCAAAGCTGAACGTACACACCCCCTTCAATATTGAACTGGAGTTTGATATCGCATCCATCGGAAAAAGAGCCCTGGCCTACTTCATCGATATAATGGTGGGGGTGGTGTATGTATTATTATTACGCCTCACCATCCTGGAGGCATCCGTCGATTTTGAAGGTTTAATGGAAGTGTCCCAGTTTTTTCTTATCGTATTACCTTTGTTCTTTTACCATTTCATCAGCGAAATGTTGATGAACGGCCAGTCAGTGGGTAAAAAAATAGTCGGGATCCGAGTCGTCAACAGGAACGGGAATGCGGCCACCATCAGCCAGTATTTATTACGCTGGATCTTATCGCTTCCCAATATTATTTTTGTTCCCGTTGTCGGCTACCTGATCTGGTTAAGTCCCTTTCTCGGCTTTGTTGCGATAGGAGTTCTGGCCCTGCCGGATACCATCTGCTATGCCATCACCAAATCGGGACAGAGGATTGGTGACCTTGCCGCTAACACTGTAGTGGTAAACACCCGACATAGCATGGATATAGAGCAGACCATATTCCGGGAAGTATCCCTCGATACCGGCTATACGCCAAAATATCCGCAGGTAATGCGTCTTACCGACAAAGACATCAACAGCCTCCGCAATCTTTTAAAACAGAAAAGAACCAAGGACCTGGATACGTATACTCACCGTGTCGCCGAAAGGATCGAGACCGTATTGAGCATCAGTAATAGCAGTATGGACCCCTATCATTTTTTCGAGGAATTACTGACTGATTACAACTATTATGTACAAACAAAATAAGCTATTTTGAACTATTTAGGCCACGCTTACCTGTCTTTCGGGCAGCCGGAAATACTGGTGGGAAACATGATCGGCGATTACATAAAAGGGAATGAAGCCTTACACCGACTGCCACCGGGTATTCAAAAGGGTGTGATGCTGCATCGCCAGATCGACAGCTATACGGACAATCATCCCGCCACAGCGAAATGTAAAACCTTTTTCAGGGAAGATTACCGCTTGTATGCCGGTGCTTTTGTCGACAGCATGATGGACCATTTTATCGCTAACGACCCTCAATGCTTTGAAAGTGAGCAGGCATTGTTTGCCTTCACCCAGGAAACCTATGCGACACTCAGAGAATTTGATGCCGTTTTACCGGAGTCTTTCCGTAAAATGTTCGGACCTATGCAATCCGATAACTGGTTATACCGCTACCGGACCTTAAAAGGAATACAGAAATCTTTCCAGGGTTTGGTACACCGGGCACAATACCTGGATATTGGCGCCGATAGCGCCTATCATACTTTAGTTACTAATTTTTATACATTGAACCAGTTTTATTACGAGTTTATTGATGAAGTAAAAAAGTTTGCCCGGGAGGCTATAGAACGTTGAGCGACAAGTCCAGCGATAAGTTGAGGATTTTTATAAATTCATGATCCATTAAATTTATCTTAAAAAACACCGATCCCCTTGATAGCTCCGGTGCGTTTCTAAAAAGATAAAAATAATAGTGTAACTTTGAACCATTAATTACACCATCAATAACACTTGAGGCTATTGATGGTTTTTTATTTTAAAATTTTGACATTAAATCATGAAAATCTTCAGGATTGCACCCTATATAAGTACCCTTTTCACGTCGATGCTGCTTTGCGCAGCGCCTGCTTCAGCAAAAGACGGCAATACGGCCAAAGTAAATTATGCGGATACGAATACCGTAATGAACAGGCGGATCATCGACTCTTTAGATCGCTATTACAGGAACGAGGTAGCCCGTGGCTTTAATGGCAGTGTACTGGTTGGCCACAAAGGTAAAGTAGTGTACAAAAGACATTTCGGTATTGCCGACAGGGCTACGGCGACACCACTCAGCGATTTTACTTCCACCCAGTTGTCCTCCACATCAAAGCCCTTTACCGCCACAGCAATACTCTGGTTGCACCAAAACAAATATTTGGATATCAACCTGCCGGTAAATGCTTACCTGAAAGATTTTCCCTATGCGACTATCACGGTAAAAATGCTGCTGAACCACAGGAGTGGACTGCCCAACTACACCAGCACCCGTTTACCCCGATGGGCCTCCAGTGGTCCTATGTATAACCTGGACCTGCAAAATTACTTTGCAATGTACAAGCCCAAATTGATCGCCACACCCGATACCCGGTTCAACTATTGCAATACTAACTACGCCTTATTAGGCAGGATCATAGAGGAAGTCTCCGGAATTCCATACAAACAATTTATGAAAGAACTGATTTTTGATCCATTGGGAATGAAAAACACCTTTGTTTTTGACCCGCAGGATAATTACAGCAACCGCAGCTTATCCGTAAGCTACAGACCTAATTGGGCCATATTTGAAAACAACCATGAAGACGGTGTGTATGGCGACAAAGGAATTTATAGTACGGTTGAAGATATGTACCTCTGGGACCAGTCTTTTTACAATAATAAAATCCTAAGCACTCAAACCCTGAAACTCGCCTATACCGGTCTCCCGGTAGATAGCAGGGGCATCAAAAAATATGGCCTGGGCTGGCGCATGTATGACTTCCGGAACGGGCAGAAAATCATTTTCCATAATGGCTGGTGGCATGGCAACAACTCCGTTTTCTACCGCTTCATACAGGAAAATACAACGGTTGTGGTACTGGGTAATAAATTTAATAAAAAGATCTACGAACAAGGAAAGGAAGTCTATCACATCCTGCATAATATCGCACCGCAAACCTTCCAATGCACTTTCGATAACGGCTCAGAAATAAGCGAAGAATAATCGTATATTAGCAACCCAGAATCCATCAATAAATTTGTCATTAAGTACAATATGAAAGTAGTAATTTTTGCCGGCGGAAGAGGCACCAGAATTTCAGAAGAATCGCAACTGCGGCCTAAGCCAATGATTGAAATCGGTGGCAAACCTATTTTGTGGCATATCATGAAAACCTATGCCCACTATGGTCATACGGAATTCATTATCTGCCTGGGCTACAAAGGATGGCATATCAAAGAATACTTCGCCAATTACTTCCTGCACAATGCCGATATGACGGTAGATATGAAGCAGAACAGCATAGAGTACCATAATAACAACGCGGAACCGTTTAAAGTAACTATGATTGATACCGGCCTGGACACGATGACTGCCGGCAGGTTGAAACGGGTACTGCCCTATACCAATAATGAACCTTTCCTGCTTACTTACGGC
>CAXYKQ010000325.1:0-4934 GCA_964277835.1 uncultured Edaphocola sp.
ATAGCACTCTTTGCGCCCAATAATGGTAACGGCGAAATTATCGTACACCAGGGGCGGAAATATTACAGCAATATCGGCCAGTCTTTCACTGCAGATAAGTACTTTTGGTCGCGTCCTTCTGCTGTCGCTTATAATGCCGCCGGTTCCGGAGGGAGTAATAAAGGTCCTTCAAACGCGGAATACCTTAAGGAAGTCCAGGCGCGCATTGATACCTTCCTGGTCCATAACCCGGCTATTTCAAGAGCCGAAATCCCGGTTGACCTGGTCACCGCGAGTGGCAGCGGCCTTGACCCCCATATCTCTGTGGCCGCGGCAAAAGTACAGGTGAAGCGCATCGCGGCCGTCAGGAATATAGACGTTGCAGGTTTAGAGCGTTTAATCGCCGATCATACAGAAAAGCCATTGGCAGGTTTATTCGGCCCCGAAAAAATAAACGTATTAAAACTGAATATCGCGTTGGATAAAATGAGCGCAAAATAGGAGGGCAGCCTACAAATCCGTCCTCTCACTTTTCACTCATCACTTTTCACTCATCACTTTTCACTCAGCACTTTTCACTCATCACTTCTCACTTCTCACTTCTCACTTCTCACTTCTCACTTCTTACTTCTTACTTCTCACTTTTTCACTCATCACATATTACTCATCTCAACAATGAAACAAATCATTATAGCAGCTTTATTATTAACAAGCACCAATCCTTTATGGGCACAGGAAGATACGGTGACCGCCCACAGGCAATCGCTAAGCATCAGTGGTTATGCCGAGGCCTACTACCAGTATGATGGCAACAGGCCGCTTGCTAATCAACGCCCGGGCTTTGTCTACAGCCATAACAGGAACAACGAGGTCAATTTAAATCTTGCTTACCTGAAAGCCAGTTATACGACCGCTAAAGTACGTGCTAATGTTGCACTTGCGGTCGGCACTTATATGAATGCCAACTACGCGGCGGAGCCGGATGTGCTGAAGTTAATCTATGAAGGAAATGCCGGACTTAAAGTAGCTAAAAAGCATGACCTCTGGATTGATGCAGGGATTTTTCCTTCGCACATCGGCTTTGAAAGCGCGGTGGGAAAAGATAACTGGACCCTAACGCGTAGCCTGTCTGCCGACAATTCGCCCTATTTTGAAACCGGCGCTAAAATTTCTTACACATCGCCCGGCGGTAAATGGTTTTTGAGTGGATTATTATTAAATGGCTGGCAGCGCATACAGCGATTTCCGGGCAACAGCATGCCTGCTTTCGGCCATCAGCTGACGTACCGGCCTAATGCGCGACTGACCCTGAACAGTGGCTCATTTATTGGTAATGATAAAGCCGATAGCCTGAGGCAAATGCGGTACTTCCATAACCTCTATGCTATTTACCAGGTCAATAAAAATATAGGGCTCACGGCCGGGTTCGATATCGGCGCAGAGCAAAAAGAAAAAGGCAGCAATGAGTACAATACCTGGTACACCGCGGTTTTGATCGTAAAATATAATACGAGCGATCAATTTAGCCTTAGCGCCAGGGGAGAATACTACCAGGACAAAGCAGGTGTGATTATCGCAACCGGGAGCCGGAACGGGTTCAAAACTTTCGGCTATTCTCTAAATGCGGATTACGCCATTATGCCCAATCTTGTGTGGCGTACAGAGCTTAAAAACCTGAGCAGCAAAGACCCCATTTTTGTAAACCGGGATGAAACTTTCAAAACAAACAGCTTTTCTGTTATTACGGCATTGGCGGTTAGTTTTTAGTAGCGATAAATTTTAAACCCTGCAAAACGCTTACCCGATAAGGTTTAAACCTGTTGCATTATGAATGAAGGAAAAAGAACTGCGGAAGATTTCCTGGCCCTGATCAAAGGATCGAGGAGAGGAAAATTTAAGCTGTACGTTGGCATGAGCGCCGGTGTAGGCAAGACTTACCGCATGTTGCGGGAAGCCCATGACCTCTTACGCAATGGTATTGATATTAAGATCGCCTATGTCGAAACGCACAACCGTGTAGAAACCGCTGCATTACTGGATGGATTACCGCTTATTCCAAGACGAAAATTGTTTTATAAAGGCAAGGAGCTGGAAGAACTGGATGTACCCGCAGTGATCAGTCTTCGCCCGGAAGTGGTCGTGATCGACGAGCTGGCACACACCAATATTGAGGGCAGTAAAAATGAGAAGCGCTGGCAGGATGTACTGCATATTTTGGATGCGGGCATCAATGTGATTTCCGCGGTTAATATCCAGCATATCGAGAGCCTGAATGACGCGATTAAAAATATTACCGGGATAACCGTTCAGGAAAGGATCCCGGACAGCATGATAGACCAGGCAGATGAAGTCGTCAATATAGACCTGACTGCCGATGAGTTGATCGGGAGACTAAAAGAGGGCAGGATTTACCCGCCAGACAAAATAGCGGCTGCTTTAAATAACTTTTTCCAGAGCGACCATATTTTACAGCTTCGGGAACTGGCCCTTAAAGAAGTGGCTTCCCAGGTAAACAGGAAAGTGGAAACGGAGGTGGTAAGGTCCAATAGCCTGAAACACGAGCGATTCCTGGCCTGTATCAGCAGTAATGAACAGGTGGCCAAAGCGGTCATAAAAAAAACGGCCCGGCTCGCTAATTATTATCATAGTAAGTGGTATGTCTTATATGTGCAAAAGCCAAGTGAGAACGGAGATAAAATAGCTTTAAAAAAACAAAGACATCTGATAAATAATTATAAATTAGCTACCGAACTCGGGGCAGAAGTAATTAAGATAGCAAATGCTTCTGTAGCGAAAACAATTGTCCAGCAAGTGAAAGATAAGAGAATAACGACAGTATGTATGGGAAGGCCAAAGCTAACAGTATGGAACATGATGCGGAATAATTCAATTTTCAATACCTTGCTGAAAAAACTGGCAATAGATCATGTAGACCTGGTCATATTGAGCTGATCAGTAGTTATATTTCACATTTCACTTATCACCTATCACCTATCACATTTTACTTCTTACTTTTTACTTAACACTTATCACTTATCACTTATCACATTTTACTTCTTACTTCTTACTTATCACTTATCACTAATCACCCCTCACCCCCCACTATATTTAAGAAACAATGAAAATAAAAACAAAACTCATATCCGGGGTCGGCTTATTGTTTGTCTTTATTCTTTTACTGGCAGCGATGAGTATTTTTTATGTAAACGCTTTAAAGCGGGATACGAATAATATCCTGGTGGCCAACTACAATACATTGGAATACTCCAGGAATATGCTGCTCGCCCTGGAGCAGGTGCCTGCGGATAGCAACTCCCTGGCTGACTTTGAAAAAAACCTCGCACGCCAAAAAGTAAATATTACGGAAATAGGAGAGGAGGAAGCTACTGCCCAGGTTATCGATCATTTCAATGCGCTGAAATTAAACCGGGGAAACCAGCAATTGGCATCGGCGATCCGGAAAGATATCGCCGAGTTGATGCGCTTGAACATGGAGGCTATCGGGCGCAAAAGCAGTATTGCTGACGCTACCGCGAATAGTGCTATTTTTTGGATTCCCGTGACCGGAGCATTATGTTTTATTATCGCGTTTATATTATTGGTCAATCTCCCGGGCAACATCGCTAATCCGATAAAAGAGCTGACCGCCAGCATTAAGCAAATAGCCGGCCAGAATTATAAAGAGCGCGTACATTTTGAAAGTCATAGCGAATTTGGTGAACTGGCCCAGTCCTTCAATACAATGGCGGAAAAACTGGAAGAATACTCTGAAAGTAAGCTGGATAAAATTCTTAAAGGTAAAAAACGTATAGAAGCACTTATCAATAATATGCACGACCCGGTAATCGGGCTGGATGAAACCAGGAAAGTATTGTTTGCAAATGATGAAGCGTTAAAAATATCAGGGCTTAAGCCGGAGCATTTAATCGGAAAGCAGGTGCAGGATATCGCAGTAACTAACGACCTGGTCCGGGATTTGATAAAGGACTTAATCAACCCGGGATTAAAAGGAAAAACGATGGAGCCAATAAAAATTTTTGCGGACGATAAGGAAAGCTATTTTGAAAAAGAAATTATCGATATCAATATTTTACCTACCGGGGAGCAGTCGGAGCAATTGATAGGACACGTGATCCTGCTGCGGAACATCACCCCTTTTAAAGAGCTGGACCTGGCAAAGACTCATTTTATCGGAACCGTTTCACACGAGTTTAAGACACCTATTGCCGCTATAAAGATGAGCCTGCAATTATTGGAAAATGAGCAAGTGGGCCCTTTGAATCCAGAGCAGCAACAGCTCCTGGAAAGTATCCGGGAAGATACGGGCCGCCTTCTGAAAATAACCGGTGAGCTGCTCAATATAGCCCAGGTAGAGAGCGGTAATATTCAACTCTCGGTTAAAGCTGCGGCACCCGAAGAAATGGTTCGGTATGCTATACAGGCCACTAAAACACAGGCAGAAGCTAAACAGGTAAAAATTGAAACAGATTATGCCGATCAACTGCCTATGGTGCAGGCGGACAGTGAAAAAACCACCTGGGTGCTGGTGAACCTGTTGACTAATGCCATTCGTTATTCGTACGAAAACGCGGTAGTTTCAATAAGGGTATTCCCAAAGCAGGATAAAGTAAAATTCCAGGTTGAAGATACCGGTACCGGTATTGATGAAAAATATAAGCACAAAATTTTCGACCGCTATTTCAGGGTTCCGGGCACGCAGAAGGATGGTACCGGTTTAGGCTTATCCATCAGCAAAGAATTCATTGAAGCCCAGGGCGGGGATATAAGTGTAGAGAGTGCATTAGGCAGCGGCAGTACCTTCTCATTTACCCTGAATGTTGCGGAGCGGTAATCATTACTGAATCCCGCTTTGGCTTTAAACGCTTAACAGCCCGATAAGGCCTGTAAATCCTAAAGAGCTGTCACGCTTCCAGTTGTTGTATGAAATTTTCAAT
>CAXYKQ010000326.1:0-7143 GCA_964277835.1 uncultured Edaphocola sp.
GTTTTTAAACTCAAACTTTTTACCTATTTCAAGCCCCTCCTCTAAAAGATTGACAAAACGCTCAATGTAAAAGTCCATTTTCTTATAATCACTCATTGCTTATTAAATTATCGTTTGCGCTAAACCTAGCTACGGTTAAAAACCGGGCAAATTTAAGCCTTTTTCACATATTAAATTATACTTAAATCTTTACTTTATTCTTATGTCAGCTACACCTCCTGCATCCTGGCAATAATCGTTCCGGGATCGATATTTTTAAGCTCATTAACCTTAGCTGCTCCACCAATGTAAACATTTGGATAGATATTCACAAAATCGCCTACCTCTGCATCATGGTCGATCACCACGTTAGCATTGACCAGGCAATGCCTCCCAATTTTGGCCCCGGCTTGTATGACCGCATTGGCCAGGATTATTGTCCCTTCTCCAAGAACCACATCTGCAGCGAGCTGAGCAGAAGGATGAACCAATATGGGCATAGGATGTTTAATTTTTGCCACAATTTGCTTCCTGGTCACATTATTACCGATAGCTATGATAAGGGGTAACCCAGGCTCAAAACAGTCAGTGTATGCACTATCATCATTAAATACATATATAATACTACCATTTCTCTTTGCAATAAGGTCTTTTATGACGCTTGCATGACCTCCATTCCCTAAGAGCAGGTACCTGTTGCTTTGTTCCATAAGCTATAAACCATATTTTCGGATCAGCGCCCCTTTCAGCATAAGGTAGAGCACACTCCCGATAATTAAAATTCCCAGTGCAAATATCCACTGCTGTCCTGGCGTCCAGGAAGTAACCCCGATCACGCCAAAGCCGATAAGTAACTGCCCTATTCCATAAGCCCCCGAAACTACCAGTTTATTGGTTTTATGTTCATTGACCAGGTATTGATACAGGTGCGAACGATGGGCCTGGGAAATATTTTCTCCTTTCAGCAACCTCCTGACAATAGTCCAAACAGCATCCAGTCCATACACCGTTAAGAACAACAGGTAAAGAGGGTTGCCCGTTTTTAAAATAAGCATTGCTAACAGAAAAATAATGATGAAGGCAATACTGGTACTGCCGACATCTCCTGCAAAGCATTTTGCCTGTTGCCTGAAATTAAAAAATGCAAATACGGCCACAGCGATACCGGTATACCCAATCAGGTTCGGGTCAATAAAATTTACCTGGCGATTTACCAGGCCCAGCAAAACCAAAACAGTGACACTGTAGGCTGCTGTAATGCCGTTGATGCCGTCCATAAAGTTATAGGCATTCAATATTCCCGTGCAAATAATAAGTGCCAGGATCCAAAGCCACCAGGCCTCGCGGAAAATACCCACATCGTAAAACATCAAGGCCATAGCCCCGAATTGAACCACCAACCTTATTTTATTGGAGAGCGTACGCACATCGTCTACGAAGCTGATGAACGTAATGGCGGTGAGACCGGCAAAAAAATAAGGATTCTGGAACCCGGAAAGGATAAACCATGCTACTACCCCAAAATAAAAAATAATGCCCCCACCCCGCAAAGTAATGCTGGTATGAGAACTCCGTTCATTGGGTTTATCAATAATATTAAAACGGTCCGCAAGCTTAAAGTAGCCTATCTCTAAAATAAACAATATTGCGGCCAATAAAATGTAATTCATAAGTATCGATGCAAAGCTAAAAGAATCCGGGAATCTAAAGCAGGTTATTTTTTGCGGTTAGCGGGCAGCAAATTTATCAAAAACAGCGATTGTATTTTTCAAACCTTGCTTTGCAGTAACCGGCAATGACTGAATATTAAGCGCATTTTTTATTTTACGGTTTGAAACTACATAACTCTCGGTCAGTTTTTTGAGCCGCTCTGAGTTAAGCGGAAGCTTTAGTTTATCTCCTATGGCAGCTATAGACTTCATTAGTCCGGCATTAATAGTCCACAACCGCGCCTTTTTCCCGGTGACTTCCCCGATGACCCGCACTAATTCATTAGTGGAAACCGCAATATCATCTGCGAAATTGTACACCCCGGAAGCAACATGCGTTTGCGTCAGCATCTGGTCGATCAACCAGCAAAGATTGTCCACATAAAGGAAGGAACGTGCATTGTCAAAAGCAGCCAACGGCCAGGGTAGTCCTTTTTGTACGACTTTGTATAAAAGATTGAGATTGCCTTTGTTCCCGGGGCCATGTATCATACAAGGCCTGATAATGAATAAACGTTTGCCGGCAGGTAAACTTTGTGCCAGCAAATATTGTTCTGCCTCAAGCTTCGATTGCCCGTAAGGGGTATAAGGTTGTGCCTTTACTTCTTCAGACAAGGTGCCATTAACCGTATCAGCCGCTGCTTTAACAGAGCTGAAATAAAAAAAATCCCTGATGGGGGATTGGAGAAAGCGATCGAACAACTTTATCGTCAGGTCCCTGTTCACCTGGAAGTAAGCCTCAGGGACAGCTGTATTTTTGGTATCGTGTGCCTTTCCCGCAAGGTGAATAACAGCGTCGGCATCCTTTTCGAGTTGCCAATCTTCTATTCTCAAGGATAATGGATGTACGACATTTCCTTTTGCAGCCAAATAAGGCACCAGGTTCTGGCCCACAAAACCGGAAGCACCGGTAACGATAATTTTCATCATTTAGTATCCTAACTTTTTGCTAATCTCGTCCCAAACGATGGACTGTTCAAAATATTTCAAAATAAAGGCCCTGCCATTATTGCCATGCAATTGTTTGGTTTCAGGTGCATCAATATAATAAATAATGGCATTCACAATAGACTCGAGGTCATGGGTAATGAATTTCCCGGTGAGCCCGTCTTCAATCGCCTCTTCACAGCCGGTAGCCTTTGTGATAATCACCGGCACTTCCATAGAAGATGCTTCCAGCGCAACTGTTGGAAAACCCTCCCGGTAAGTGGGCAAAATAAACGCATCCATTATCGAGAAAAAGGGGCCTGAATCAGGGACGTAACCCGTATGGATAATGCTGGCATCATGATTAATAATATCCTGGGTAACCTTTGAAACACCGTCCCGGGCTTCGAAAGGGCCTACCAACAGCAGCTTCACATTCTTCCTCTGGTTCCTGACCAGCTGCCAGGCCGCCACCAGTTCATCAATACCCTTATCATGTACGATACGTCCTACATATCCCAGTACAAAATCACCTTCAGCGATATTGTACTGGTTCCTTAATTGCTCCCGTTCTCCCGGTGTATATCGCTCCGGATTGAATCGCCCGTATGCATCCACGCCGTTACAGGTTCCTTTGCCTAAGATTGTATTTTTTTGGGCATCGTTCAAATGATCTCTCAAAGTGATGGATTGGACACCCCGGCTTACACAAACCACTTTCCTGGCTAAAACACCACTGAGCCGGTCTATATTTTTAAGCAGGATCCGTTTAACACCCGTTGAGGTTTCATAGATAATGCCATGCCGGAAATAAACCCGGTTTTGGACGCCCGCAAAGAAAGAAGAGAGCATCCCTACCATACCCCCTTTAGGTGTATGTGCTATTACGTAATCAAATTTTTCTTTGCGGATGTACCTGTAAAGCCGGTAAATAGCCTTCAGGTCTTTTAAAGGACTGATAGACCGGGTAATTTCAACCGGGAAGGGGGTATAATCCAGCTCCTCTTTCCAGTTTTCAAATTCTTCTGAGTCTGAACAAGCCAAAAAATAAGTATTACCCGACTTTTCGGACAAGTATTTAAATTGCTTTCCAAAAAAGTGATTAATTACAAATGATACCGTAATGATATGTAAAACTTTTTTAGGTTGACTCATAGTATTCATATCCATATTTCCGTATCTGCCCAACAGGATAAAACACGGTACGCTATAAAGATAATACAAAAATAAGCATAACAAAAAGAATATTACACTACTATCGGATAAACTTATTGCTAAACCTCACAATCGCGAGCATCAGGACGCTCTACTTCAGGAGACGAGAGTTCTATACAAATTAATATGCTTTGTAATCATTTGATTGATATCATATTCCTTAGCCCTGGAGCAACACTTTGACGCTATTTCGGTATATAATTGCGGATCATGGTCAAGTTGCAGTAATTGCGCCGCCAGTGCTGCCTCGTCTCCTTCCCCGAACAATAGCCCGGCGCCGTCTACGATCTCTTTAAGTCCGGGAACCCTGCTGGCTAAAAACGGTTTGCCTGAAGCCATTCCTTCGATGCTGGATAAGGATAATCCCTCGTAATGAGAAGAGAGTACAACATAGTCTGCCGATTTCAATAACCTGGGCACATCCATTCGCTGTCCGAGGAAAAAAACGCGGTCCTGCAGGTTCAAGGCAGCGGCCAAGTCCCTGCATTCGTTAAGACGTTCACCAATACCTACCAGCAATAACTTAAATGCATCCGGCAACTTTTTTAAGGCTCTGATCAAAGTAGCCTGGTCTTTCTGCGGGCGGAAAGCAGCTACCTGAATAATCAATTTATCTTCATCGGCTAACTGTGGCAATAATTCCCTTCTATTGTAGGCTATCGCACTGTTAATAACGCCAAGATCAACTCCGTTATTGATTAAGGCGAGTTGCTTGTCGTTGTTCAGATAGCGGGCATAAATATCGTAGATCTCCTGGGTAATGCATACCAGTTTCTGATACTTACTGTAAATGAAGCGTTCTACCGGTTTAAAAAGTGGATTGTTTATCCTACGGTTTGTAGTGTTATGCTCTGTAAACACCAAATTTGTCTTCGCTCCTGAAAGTATCTTGGCGAAGACTGCGAAATACTGTGCCGGGAACAAATGCACATGGGCAATATCATAGTTCTTAAGGAATTTTCTTATCCTGAAGATATGTTTGGGGCTGTAGATATCTTTTTTGTGTCCGGACTCTGTTAAGATGAATATGTTACAACAGTTTAATGCCCTTAACGCTTCTACAAACGGGTGATGATGGTCCCAGAGTAAAAGCAGGTCCATCCTGATCCCGGCTTTCACGTAGTGCGGTATCGTTTCCAGGATCAGCTTTTCGGCTCCCCCGGTTTCCAAAGAATTGATGATTTGTAGGACTCTCACTATTTTCTTTTATCGTTTAAATACATTAAGAGGGCTATAGGCAGTGCCGGTAAGCTGAGTACCGGATCAACTGCTTTCAATTTATCGGTGAAAGGCCTTTTTAGATAAAAGGCAAACCTCCAGTAGTTGATAAGGGCCCGGAACCTGAAGGCCAGGGATATTGGCGCCCGGCTCAGTTCCTGGTAGCAAATTGTCGTCGCTACCGGGGATTTTTTCCGGACCTCGAAAATTCGCGCAGTCAAACCTTCAGGTTGGTATTCTGCTAAATAAATAGGTTCATTAAACCAAAGTAAGGGATATTTTGTACCGATCCGGTTCCAGACCAGGGCTTCAGGGCAAAATTTTTCTCCTTTAATCTCGGGGAATGGGAATTCTCTTAATACCGATGTTTTAAAGACTTCACACATATCCCCGGTAATTTTCCTTGTATACCGGAAATCAAAGACATTCATTATTTCTTCATTTACCCCTTCTGCAGAACCGATCAGCTTGCCGTCAAAATAGGCTTTCCTGCCGGCCACTCCGCCGATGTGCCGCTCTTTTGAAGTGGCATATTTTTGAGCGACGATCGAAAGGGCATCTTCCGGGATCATATCGTCACTATCCAGGATGAAAAACAGGGTTCCGGATGCCTCTTTGACACCGCGGTTTATGGCAAAATGCTTACCCACATTTTCCTGGTAATAGTACTTTACAGGAAAATCAGCAGTAGCAAATTGTTGCACCAGTTCCCGGGTATTATCCGCAGAACCGTCATCCACTATGATCCATTCAAAATCGGCAAAAGACTGCTTTTTAAGGCTGTCATAGAGTCTTTCCAATAAACCTGCCCGGTTATAAGTTGGTGTAAATACGGTTATTAAAGGCATTGGCTTGTTATTATCTACTATTTCTGTATTCCATGTAATCAAATAATCCGTGACGCTCGGTGTCGATATAGAAAGCTTTATAAGGCATCAGGTCTCCACCATCCCAGAGGAACAGCAGACGGATCATCATCGCGGAAAAATACACAAAAACAACTAAACGAAAATTCCTGCGGTCTTGCCCGTTTTTCATATAAAGGTACATATAAGGCAACGCTAACACTACGAAGATGTAGAAATACCAGGTAAACCTTACATAGGTAGCATTGGTAACCGACAGTAGGGTTACGAGGATAAAACAGAGAAATCCATTAAAAACGGCCGTCGTTTTCTTGTCTTTATAGAATTCATTTTTGTAAATGCTTGCCAGGTAGATGTACACCAGGCTTTCCCCAAGGTATAGAAAGTTGATCCCGCCGCTCAATTCTGAATAATGCTTTAACTTATCACTCTCCGTACCGCTGGCCAGGCTTTCCATAACGAAATTACCGACTGGTGACAGGAATACGACCAGGAAACCGAACACGATCATAAGCATTTGATTCCTGCTTAACCGCATCTGGCTGATAAATATAAATGGCGTGAAGATGACTGAGCTCCTGTGGAAATAAAAAGCCAGGAGCATCATTAATAATGGAACAACCTTCTTGCCTTTAAATATAAACGGTAAGGACCACCAAACGATACTTACTGCCAGGAACTGCCTGAGGTAAACAAAGGACATCAGGAAGAACTTACAGAAATACAGGAATATGGAGAACATCAATAAGGGACTGAGCTTTTTGATGATTCCGAAGTGCAGCAGGTAAGTGATGGCCGCAGTTATGAAAAAGAAAAAATACCGGTCATCCGTAATCTGCCTTATTAATACATTATAAGTATTAAAGCCCTGCTCGAATGAAGAATATTTATAGATCATAGAGATCAACGGGTATTCAAATACCTCTCCATAGATATAGACATCAAACCCACCTATCATATCCCGGCTGCCCACCATAAGTATACAGCAGATCATGAAGAAGTAATACAGCCCCTTATTATTCTGGTTACGATTCCAATAAACAATAAATGCAAGAAGAATGATGAATATGTATGGTAACATTATTTTTTTCTAAAAATTAGTAATAATTCGAATAGTGTTCTGTTGTTTATAACATACTTAAATAGTTCAAATTTTTTGGGCAAGCCCGTTTTAGTCTTTAGTTGCGCTAAAATGCCGCTCTCTTTATACAGCTGATACCCCGCTCTGC
>CAXYKQ010000327.1:0-6667 GCA_964277835.1 uncultured Edaphocola sp.
CCCGAATTTTAGTTCGCGCGCCAAGCTTTCCGGCCCGGCCTTTCGGAGCAATCCTTTTGTCCCGGCTTCCCTTTATTCAGCATAGTTTGTGCTAAAAAGATGAGGGCTTCCGAAATCGGAAGCTCTCATCTTTTTACCATTTATTTACCCGTGCTTTTGGCGCGGTTTTGTTGTTGTTTCTGAATCTCTTCGAGGCGTTGTTGCCACTTCGAGGTGGCGGCCGGTTTATTCTGGTTCTCTTTAATTTTCGAAAGAATTTTTTCTTCGTTAATAAAGAATTTCTGGATAATAAACTGTTGTGCCAAGCTCAACATATTCGATAGGAAATAGTAGAAGGTAAGCCCTGCTGCAAAATTGTTGAACCAACCGAGGAACATGATCGGCATTACAAAAGGCATCCATTTTAATACCTGTGCATTTGGTCCGCTCATTTCCTGCCCTGCAGTCATTTGCTTGCTATAGACAGCCAGTAACAAACTCGATATGGTCATTAACAGGGTGAACAAACTTACGTGGTTGCCGTAGAATGGAATATTAAATCCTAAATTCAATACATTATCAAACGTAGATAAGTCTTCTGCCCAAAGGAATTTAGCCTGTCTTAAATTCATAGCAGAAGGGAAGAAGTAATACATGGATAGCAAGAACGGCATCTGGAATAATAACGGCAAACATCCGCCTAAAGGATTCACCCCTGCTGACCGGTATAATTTCATTTGCTCCATACCCATTGCCTGCTGATCATGACCATATTTTTCTTTTAAAGTATCAATCTGTGGCTTCAGCACCCTCATCTTAGCCGCAGATAACTGGGACTTGTAGGTAAGGAAGGAAAGGAAGATACGGATGATCAGGGTCATTAAGATAATAACGATACCTACACTCGGGATGAACCCGTTTAACATAGTGAACAAGGGTAAGATCAGCCATTTAACGATGTATTTAACGAAAGCGAATAAACCAAAACCAAACTGGATCATTTCTTCCATATCTACTTTATAGGCCTTCAGCGTATTGTAGTCGTTAGGACCGATGTACCAGTTGAAGTCGAAAGAGAAATCATTGGATGCCGTCACCGGGATCGCCAGTTTGCTCATGTTCTTAACCACTAAAGTGGTATCTTCTTTAGGCTCCTGGGATTCATAAGAACCGTTTGTAAAATTCTTGGTTTTTGCGATAATGGTAGAATTAAAGAAGTGTGTTTTCACTGCCATCCATTGCAAAGGATCTTCAAGCGTACGCTGTGGTTTATTGGAAAAAGTAAAATAGTCGTGTTCGCCATCTGCAAAGCGGTAATGTACTTGCGCATTACGACGTTCGGAAGCGAGGTCTTTTTCAGTACGCATTGCTTTAGTAGCCCATTGTACCGGGATCGTACTCACTTTACCTAACTCCGCGTTCATACCCACTATTTTAAGACTGGCGTCCATCATATAGTTATTGTTAGACAAAGAGTAGGTCAAAATAACACTTTTACCTTGCCCTACCTGTGCGACCATTACCAGGGGAAGGCTGTCGGCTGCTCTTGGCTGTGGGGTGAAGTTCAACTCATCCGACCATATTTCTTTTCCATCGACGGGAATTTTGAATACCAGCTTATTATCTCCTTTACCGGAGAACAATTTCATCGCGGTATCTTTATTCCCCGCGTAATCGTTATAGGTCTTGTAATCCAGGAGGGAAGCTTCTACCGGGTAGGCTCCTTTACTGGTAATCGCCAGGCTGATCACATTATTAGCGATCTTTACGATTTGCTCGCTGCCTCTGAATGCTGCCGGCAAAGTAGAATCTACCACAGAACTGGTATCCTGAATTACCGCAGTTGCAGCAGCATTGCTTTGCGCTTTGGCTTTTTGCTCTTTAGCCGCAGCCTCTGTCTTGATCTGATTGTACTTTTCTGCTTCATTCTGGCTATAGAATATATATCCTACCGCCAGTCCGACCAAAAGCAGGAAGCCAATGATTGAATTACGATCCATGAAAATAAATTAACTCCTATTTAATATTTAAGGCGCAAAGGTAAAACTTAATTGTCGAAAACCTGAAAGTACCGGATATATTATAAACTATTTATTATTTATACCATCCGCCGGCATTTCCGGTCATTGAGCGGGCTTATTCCAACACCTGGCTGGCTTTACTTTCGTTCCAGAGACGGTCCAGCGCAGTGACCACATATTTATATTGCCTGCCATCGGTTAGCTCATCCACAAAGCTTGTCTTTTGCGTAAGCCCGATGATGCGGGAAGAATTGTTCAGGTCCACCGGTTCTGTTTTCGAAAAACGGTAAACCATATATTTTAATCCACCCGAAACATTCAGCTCTTTATTCCAACTGAGCACCGACCGGCCGCCTTGTTTATTAATTGTTACCACCGGTGCTACCGGCGCTGTAGCGCCGAGCCAGGGCATGGTGGGGGGGATAGCGATCGTACCGAAATATTTTACCTGTTTCAATTGCTCACTTAAGTCGGCGCCCGCTTTAGCAAAACTCACCATACTGTACATGATAGCCCCATCGTTGCGGGCATTCCTGGAGGTCTCCAGCTGTTTTAATATTTCATTAGGGCCTTGCCAGGTGCCGGGTTTTGCATTGACCATTTTATAGACGCCCATACCTATATATACCGCACGATCTTTACAATTTTCGCGCCACCAGGGAGCCAGCTCATCAAATGCTGCCAGTCGGTGCCCATGTTCCCAATACAGTTGCGGGGCTACATAATCCAGCCATTTATTATCGATCCATTTTTTCACATCGGCATAAAGATCGTCATAACAGCTGGTGCCGTTAGTCGCGCTTCCCCGTGGATCCTGGCGTTGATTGCGCCAGATGCCAAACGGGCTGATGCCTACCTTGACATAGCGCTTTTCTTTCTTCACGCCTTTATACATGGCCTCTACAAATTTATTGATATTGTCCCGCCGCCAGTCATCGATGCTCATGCCATTACCATACGCGCTGTAAGACTTGCTATCATTGAAGAGCTGCCCGGCGATTTTATAGGGATAAAAATAATCATCAATATGTACCCCGTCAATATCATATTTTCTTACCACATCCAGGATCACATTGTTCACATAGTTCCTGGCTTCGGGGTTACCGGGATCTAAATAAGATTTTCCACCATAATGGATGACCCAGTCCGGGTGCTGCCGGGTGACATGCGAAGGCGGATTTATATTGAGCCTACTATTCACCAAAGCCCTGAATGGGTTAAACCAGGCATGAAATTCCATATTTCTTTTGTGGGTTTCCTCTACCATAAAGGCTAGCGGGTCATAATAAGGAAAAGGAGCTTCACCCTGTTTGCCGCTCAGGTATTTGCTCCAGGGTTCTATTCCATTAGGATAAAATGCATCTGCTGCGGGACGTACCTGCACGATTACTGCATTAAAACCCTGGGCGGCGAGGAAATTAAGGTGATTGATGAATTCATTCTGTTGCTGAACGGCACTTAAGCCGGGCCTGGACGGCCAGTCGATATTACCGACCGTAGCGATCCATACCGCCCTGAATTCCCGCTTGGGAGCCGGGGGCTCCTGCTGAGCGATACATAGGAAATGAGTCAATAAGCTGATGAGCACTGCCAGCGTTTGTTTCATCATAATATTAAAATTTTAAGGGCGGCCGCGAAAATACAAAATAAAAAAGACAGGGATTATTGGTTCCAGATGTCCCAGCCTGCTTCGGCTTGCAGGCAAAGCATCTCAAAACCATTCTTAACCTGTGCCCCTTTTGAGATACCTTCCTTTAAAAATGCGGTCGTTTCCGGGTTATAGACCAGGTCATACAAGAGGTGAGCCGGACTGAGATATTGATAAGGAATCCCCGGTTTTGCAGTTATATCCGGGAAAGTACCCAATGGAGTGGTGTTAATAATAAGCGGGTGAGTGTTTAGTATCTGTTCCTGTACTTGCGCATAAGTTATTGTTCCATTTCGTCCGGACCTGCTTACTAATGTGAAAGGAATGTCCAGTTGTTTCAAACCGTCTTGTATTGCTTTTGAAGCGCCCCCGGTTCCCAGCACCAGTGCTTGCCGATGCTGTTTTTTCAATAATGGTTGCAGGGAACGGGTGAAACCGAAACTATCTGTGTTATAGCCTACCCACCGTCCCTTATGGGTCTGGATACAATTTACTGCACCTATATTTTTCGCGGAAATATCCAGTTCATCCAGGAATGGAATAATCTGCTCTTTGTAAGGGATCGTAACATTGATACCGGCCAGTTGCTTCTGCTTCATAAGCTCAGGAAAAGCCTGAACATTTTCCAGCTCGAAGGCTTCGTAAGTGGCGTCAATGTTGCTACCCGAGAATTTATTGTTAAAATATCGTGGTGAAAAGCTATGATTTAAACTTTTGCCGATAATACCATATACCTTCATTATATTTGTTTTTCCAGGATTGCATAAAATTACGTTTTTACGCAAAAGTGAACCTTTAAAAATTAGTAAATATTAATGCCCGGCCTTAAACCAGATAAAGAAATTGTTGCCTTACTCCAGCTTGTAGATGATCCGGACCAGGAAGTCTTTGACCTTGTAGCGCAAAAATTGTTAGGTTACGGCGCCGGGGTCATTCCCCTCCTGGAGCAGCTTTGGGAGTTTTCAGAAGTCGAATGGGTACAGAACCGTATTGAAAACCTGATCCATCAATCTCACTACTTAATATTACAGACTGAATTGATCAAATGGGCCCAGCAGGAAAAGCCCTCGATACTGGATGCCGCTTTACTGATCGCCAAATACCGCTACCCGGAAATGGATAAGGAGCAGGTGATGCACCAGTTTGAACTCATGCGCCGGAATGTATGGCTGGAACTCAATAATTTTTTATCGCCGCTGGAGCAAATCAATATCATTAACGGGATCTTGTTCAACTTTTTCAAATTGCAAGGCCATGAGCTTACCGAGCATGAGCCGCGTCATTTTTTCCTGAATGAGACCATAGAATCCCGGCAGGGTAACGCGTTCACGATCGGTATCCTTTACATGGCTTTGTGTGAACTATTGGATGTGCCGGTATTTGCCATTGATCTTCCTAACCAGTTCGTGATGGCTTATTATGAGCATATCTATAGTTTTGATGATACAGCGCGTGAAAATGCCGTAGGACAATTACAGTTTTTTATAGACCCGACCAATGGTATGATCTATAACCGGAACGATATTATTATGTACCTGAAAAAAAACGGGCAGCATGACCGTTATAATCACCTCAAGCCTATAGACAGCCGCTCTTTCATTGTTTTGATGCTGGAAAGCCTGGCCAGTACTTATGGCAACATCGGCGATATCGAGAGGGCAACAGAAATTGAAAGCCTTATCCCTCTGGTACAATTGAGAGAAGAATAGTTAATGGTCGGTGTTAATGATTGATGATCAATTATCTTATACTATAATTTAAGGGATTGGAATAATCCATTGGCTTTTAAGATCCTCAAAAATTAAATTACAAATCCGCCGAATTAGGCAAGCGTTGGCGCCGAAGCAATACAGATGTTGTAGCAAATCCACTATAGCACTTATCCCGATAAGATAAAAGTAGCATAAAAAAATGGGACTGTTTAATGAAACAATCCCATTTGCTTTTAAAAATTTTATAAACTACTTCAATCCGAATAAAGAAACGACCAGGTATACCAATCCTGCAAAAAGAGCGGATACAGGAATCGTCAGGATCCAGGCCCATAACAGGTTGATGGTTACCCCCCACCTAACCGCAGATAAGCGCTTTGTTGCCCCTACACCGATGATAGAACCGGTGATCGTATGGGTGGTACTTACGGGGATTTTCAACATTTCCGTAATGAAAAGCGTTAAGGCTCCGGCTGTTTCCGCAGCCACCCCTTCAAACGGTGTTACTTTAGTGATCTTAGTCCCCATGGTTTTGATGATCTTCCAGCCACCGCTCATAGTACCTAAAGCGATTGCCGCATAGCAGGCCAGCGGTACCCATTCCACCATGTGGTCCAGGCTATACACCGAAGGGTCATAAGCGATATAAGCTGCCATGATGATACCCATTACCTTTTGGGAGTCATTTCCTCCGTGACCGATACTGAAGGCTGCCGAAGAAACCAGTTGCATCCGCTTAAACCAGCGCTCAGACTGTGCATAGTTTAATACGCTCAGGAATAAAGTAAACAGTGACATTGCGATCAGGATGAAGAACAGTAAAGACCATTTCATATTGTTGCCAAACAACAAAACTTTCAGAAACTGAGGCTTGCCGGAAGCCATTGTCTTTTCCGCATCTTTTACTTTCTTTTTCGCTTCTTTCAGCGTTTTAAAATGGGGCTCTGCTTTCTCCCTCAGGTCTGCATCTTCAATTTTCTTTACGTCGTCGCTGGTACTTAATTGTAAAGCGGTGATCTCCTTTTCTGCTTTTTCAATCTTTATAGCCGATTTCTCCAGTGCTTGTTTGGGTGTTTCGATAAAGCTGGATAAACAATAGATCGAGGTAACGATGATCGCAAGAGAAATAAACTTGGGCAATAATCCCTTTTTGAAGGAATGCAGGAACCAGAGCGAGATGATGAAAGCGACGAGCATCCCTATAAGCGGTGCCAGGAAGATAAAACTGATGATCTTGATAATGGTAGGTCCATCAATGGCCGCCAAGCCCACGCTTCCGCTGGTAGATAACAGGGCGTGCGCGATGG
>CAXYKQ010000328.1:0-3780 GCA_964277835.1 uncultured Edaphocola sp.
GATTTCGGTATCGGGCTGATGCTGCAAACCAAGCAGGTGAAGAAAATGATCTCCAGCTATGTTGGTGAAAACGCAGAATTTGAGCGCCAATTGCTGAGCGGAGAACTGGAAGTAGAACTGATCCCGCAAGGAACTTTAGCCACAAGATGTTTGGCCGCCGCTTATGGCATGCCCGCTATCTTCACCCCTGCAGGAGTAGGTACAGAGATCGCTGAAGGTAAAGAAATGCGTCATTTTAACGGTAAAGATTACCTGATGGAAATGGCTTTCGATGCAGACTATGCGATCGTAAAAGCCTGGAAAGGAGATACCGCCGGTAATATCATTTTTAATAAAACGGCGCGCAACTTCAACGAGATCATGGCAATGGCTGGTAAGATCACTATTGTCGAGGTAGAAGAATTAGTTCCTGCAGGCACTTTAGATCCTAACTTTATCCATGTACCGGGCATTTACGTACACCGAATCTTCCAGGGTAAGGATTATGAAAAACGCATTGAACAAAGGACAGTTGCTAAATAATTTATTTAGCAGCAAAGACATAGAAAAAGCGTTTCATCATTGGAGCGCTTTCTCATTTTCGTTAAATTCCTGAACTGGTTAAATACCTATCTCGATCTGGAACCTGCCATACCAGGAATTTTTGGTCGTATTATTAAAATAGTCCTGTTTATTGTAAGTAAGCTCGCCCTGGATTTTAAAGGCATGCTCCCAGATGTACCGGGTCAGGCCTATTGTCATTTGCTGTGCATCGGGCCGGTATTGTTTGATCTTTGCGTTCATTTCCTGCCAGGAATAACGCCCTATAAGCTCATAACCATTCCTGAAGATATAAGACCCTTGTAAATCCATACCCTGCCCGGCCATGACATAATTGATCTGTGTAGGATCATCGGGGTTAACGGCTATTGGGTTATCCGCTCCCGCAGAACGGTGCATATAGGCGGCGAAAGCAGAAAAACCATTGTATTTAAACATGGCATCTGCCAGCAAGGTATAAATATCTTTCTTCTGGTAGAGGTATTCGCCTAACTGTGCCGCGTTTCTTTTCGCTTTATTGTTGAATTGATAAGCCGCCGACACCATGAGCCTAGGACTTGTTTCTCTAAGGATATCTCCTTCAAAATATTCCCCGTTTTTCTTAAAAGAACCCATTGGATATAGTTCAACTTTACCCGTATAAGCCAGGCCCATATCGTCGTTTTTAGTAAAATTACGTCCCACACCCTGGGAGATCGCGCCTTTAAAATTGTACGAGAAACGATCGCGGCGTTGATTGATGTAATTGACCTGTACGCCGAAATCACGGTCAATATTAAACATAGCGTTGTTAATCGTGCGGTCGGTTAGCTGTAAGGCACCGGAGGAGTTGACCCGCTGGCGGTTACCCGGTAATTTGGTCTGACCGAAACCGATCGACCATTGCGTATTGATGCTGTAGAACACAACAGCATCACGAATAATCTGAAGGTTTTCGCCATCTTCTACTGCTCCGCCAAGATCTCCGGGTGCAAAGCTTAACTGCAGGGCGTAGGTAAACCTGGGATTACCGACATAACCGTCGAAACGTAAACGGGTCCTTCTCACCCCGCCATCGATCACGCCATCTTTACCGGCTTCTTTATTAAAACTTCCACGGGACTGGATGCGGAAACGGATATTCATCTGGTAAATACTGTCCGGGGAAGTAAACCCAAGCCCTTTGCCGTAACTGTAATAAGGTAAGGAATAAATTCTTTGTTCAATATCCCTGTTGGTCAGGGTATCTCTTTCCTGTGCCTCCGCGGCAAAAGCAAACAGGGAGAAGGATATGGGTAAAAGGTTTGTTTTCAAAACTTTTTGTGCTTAGATCAGCTGCGAAAATAAACCATGCTCCTTAAATCAGCAATAATAACACAAACTTAATCATTTATTAAAATAAAATACACAGTGCCTGCTAGCGCTGCTTACCGCTGAGCATAGGTACAAAATGCGCCTTGCCAACTATCTCTTCTGTATACCCGTTTGCTGTCTTAACAATCTTCTTCATTTGCTGCTCTTCATCCCCTACAGGAATAATCATAATACCGCCTTCTTTCATTTGCTGCACGAGCTTTTCGGGCACATAAGGCGCCGCTGCAGTAACGATTACCTTGTCAAAAGGAGCAAACGAAGGCAAGCCTTCAAAACCATCACCGTAAAATCGCTTTATACCATTCAAAGTCTTTAAATAAGAAAAGTTGTTCATCTGCTTATACAGTTCGTGCTGGCGCTCGATAGAAAAGACTTTTGCTTTCAAAACGGCCAGTACAGCTGCCTGGTAGCCACTCCCGGTACCCACTTCAAGCACTTTTTCATAAGGTTTCACGTCCAGCAACTGGGACTGCAAGGCTACGGTAAACGGGTGGGAAATGGTTTGACCCGCTGCAATAGGAAATGCGCGGTTTTCGTCAGCCAGGCGTTCCAGTGCGGTATCCAGAAAAAAATGACGGGGTACGGTATTGATAGCGTTCAATACCGTTTCATTGGTGATGCCTAAGGTTCTTAATTCATCGACAAGTTTTTGTCTTAATCCTTTGTGTAAATATGTATCTAAAAGGGGCTCTTGCATAAGGCAAAGATACATTAAGCGCCAGGTAAACACTGCGCATGTGGAAAACAAAAAAGCCATTCCAAAAAAATGGAATGGCTTTCTAGGTAAAAAATATAATTAACGTACTAGTGTTACATTTATCGCATTGATACCCTTACGACCTTGTTGTGTTTCATATTCAACTACATCGTTTTCTTTGACTTCGTCAATCAATCCGCTAACGTGAACAAATACATCTTCACTGCTATTTTGAGCCTTGATAAATCCGAAGCCTTTTTCGGCGTTAAAGAACTTTACAGTTCCTTGCAACTTTTGGTTTTCCACTTTTATAAATTTTAATTGATAATGATACTGCAAACATAAAGCAATAATCATTATAAATCTTTTTTTTTAGCAATATTTATAAAAAATCAACTTTAACTGACAAATGGCATTTTTACCACTTTCGCCTTGATTGCCTTATCTCTGACTGATACAAAAACTTCCGCCCCTTCAACGGCATGCTCTTTATTCAGGTAAGCAATACCAATCGCTTTATTTAAGGTAGGCGACTGCGTACCGGAGGTAATGACTCCGATCGCATTACCGGCAGCATCCTGTAATGTATAGCCCTGGCGCGGAATACCTCTTTCTTCCATTTCAATACCTACCAGTTTGCGTTTTACGCCTTCTTCCTTAACCTTAGCGGCAAGCTCTTTGCCAACGAAGTCTTTGTTGAATTTTGTGATCCATCCGAGCCCTGCTTCGATCGGCGACGTCGTATCGTCTATCTCGTGACCGTACAGGCAGTAGCCCTTTTCCAGTCTCAGCGTGTCTCTCGCACCTAAACCGATCGGTTTTAACCCTTTTGCTGCACCTGCTTCGAAGATCGCATCCCATATCTTACGGGCATTTTCAGGAGTGTCCTGGATATAGATCTCTACCCCACCCGAGCCGGTATAGCCGGTAGCGCTGATAATCACATCGGGAACGCCGGCAAAAGTACCTACGGTGAACGTATAATATTTCAGGTTAGCCAATTCTACATCGGTCAGGCTTTGGATAATTTCATTGGCTTTAGGCCCCTGGATGGCTAGTTGCGCTACCTTATCGGAAATATTTTCGATTATGGCATTATTGGTATTGTGTTTTACCACCCAGTTCCAGTCCTTTTCGATATTAGCCGCGTTGACTACTAATAAATATTTTTCGTTCGGTTCAAAACAATA
>CAXYKQ010000329.1:0-3111 GCA_964277835.1 uncultured Edaphocola sp.
CTAAAAGCGTTAGAAAACAAGGATGCAATAATTGTAATTGGCAACAAAGAGCGTTCTGCCTGCAAGCTTATTTCTGTTGAAGAAGCAGACGGTGCGCCGAAAATGAACTTTGAAAGTATTTTTCCTGTGAGGGAACTGAATGTAAATCCTGCTAACCCATGGGAAATCGCATTGTCACAAACTGCTTTCGGCAAGAATTACAGCTTTTATGCTGATGGCGATGTACAATTTATAAATGACCATGAAATTGTGTTTAAAGAAAAAGACCGGGGCTTGGAGATACAACTGGATTTTAGCGATGCAACCGTAAAAAGCACCATGCTTAAGTATATTGACGAGCTTATTCCGAAAGGATAATGCTGTCACCAAAGTTACTCATGAGAGGTAACCTGTTTTAATAAACCTGCAATATGCTGAAGTTATGAATTTTTATAAAATACTGATTGCGGCATTTTCGGCAACCAACATCATGACGACGTTCAGCTACCTCGTGTCTATAAGTTTCAAAAAACTTTTTAAGGAACCTGTGATGCTAAACTTTATCCTTGAAGGTGCCGGCATCAATCTTAAAGGCCGCATGAAAAAGGTTTCGGGCTGGCTGGCACATTACCTTATAGGCTTTGCATTCGTGCTTGTCTACGAGTCGGTATGGCACTATACCAATGTAAAGTTCGGTTTCGTTTCGGGCATCGCCTTTGGTATTATCAGTGGAGTTGTAGGTGTGTCCTGCTGGCGGCTTATTTACCGGCTGCCCGACGGAAAGAGGCATGTGCCATCGAAAGAATATGGCATACAGCTCTTCTTTGGGCATATTGTTTTTGCTGTAGCTGTGGTGGTCGCCTTCAAGATCTTTAATTATGACCCGCTGTCACATATTTATTAATTGACTACATTCAATTACAGAAGTATTGAACTAATCTTTACGGTTAATCATAATGCCTGATATTTAGGGGCTTGCCCATTTCCAACGCCTACTGCTAACAGCCTATTTGCACGTAAAATTACCTGTCTGATAAAAACAGGTAAAACCCACTGATATCCTTACCATTACATCCATTACATTTACCACATTGTTAAAATCTTAAACACCACCAACCTTACTAAAACTAAGATTAATTTTCATGTGTCTATAGCGCAATAAATATTATATTTATTATCGAATTATTTACACGATCTTACATTAATGGACAAATTCCCATTTTACCTTATCATTATCGCGGTGATATTGCTGCTGATCATGCTGGCTAACAAAATAAAAGTAGCCTATCCCGTGCTGCTCGTGCTTGCAGGGTTGGGTATCAGTATTATTCCCGGCATACCTGAATTGCAAATGAAGTCGGAAACTATATTTATACTGTTTCTGCCACCTTTACTGTATGAAGCCGCATGGAATATATCATGGAAAGAACTATGGAAATGGCGCCGCATCATTGGGAGTTTTGCCTTTATCGTTGTATTCTTCTCGGCGATCTCCGTAGCGTTGGTGGCCAATTATTTTATACCCGGTTTTTCGTTGGCGCTGGGATTGTTGCTGGGCGGCATCGTTTCGCCGCCGGACGCCGTTAGTGCTGGCGCAATACTGAAATTTGTAAAAGCGCCGCGTCGTGTACGCTCGATACTGGAAGGTGAAAGCCTGCTGAACGACGCATCATCACTTATTATTTTTCGTTTTGCGCTTATTGCGGTTGCTACAGGGCAGTTCGTGTGGCATGAGGCTGCCTTAAGCTTTGTATGGATGGTAGCGGGCGGCATTGGCATAGGCGTGGCGATAGGCTACATCATCATGAAAATACACAAATTTTTGCCGACAGATGCCAACAGCGATATCGTACTGACTATCCTGACACCCTACATCATGTACATTGCCGCCGAGGAAGTGCACAGCTCGGGGGTGCTTGCCGTTGTGAGCGGCGGCCTGCTGCTGTCTAACCATCGCCTTCAATTCCTTAGCAGCACCTCGCGACTTCGCGGATATAACGTTTGGGAAAGCCTTGTTTTTGTACTGAACGGACTAATCTTTATGTTCATTGGGCTTGACCTGCCCCAGATTACGTCCGGGTTTGGAAACGTAAGCATGCCCACGGCTATAGGTTACGGGCTGCTGGTAACCGGCGTTTTGATCGTGGGGCGCATTGTTGCTGCTTATGGGGCTGTGGTTGTTACGCTCATTGCCCGGAATTTTATAACCGTGGCCGACAGGTCTAATCCCGGCATAAAGGGCCCATTCCTCATAGGGTGGTCCGGGATGCGGGGTGTGGTATCGCTGGCCGCGGCATTATCCATACCCATGCAACTGGAAGATGGCACGGCGTTCCCCCAACGAAACCTTATCCTCTTTATCACTTTTGTTGTTATATTGGCCACCCTGCTTTTACAGGGTCTTACATTGCCTTTGCTTATACGGAAATTCCACATAAAAGACCCGGACTACATTATGCCGGAAGACGAACTTTACAACAAGCTTCGGAATATGATGTCGCAGCACGCACTGGACCATCTGAGATCGAATTATAAAAAACAACTTGATAAGCTTACTGCCCTCCAGCAAATAGCGCAAAAATGGGAGACCAGCCGCGCAGGCATAAAAGAGACCGGCATGAACGCAGAGTCGAAAGAAATATACCGCGCCCTGCTAAACCACCAACGCGAGTGGCTGCATGATAAAAATGCGGCAAAACAAAACCTTGATGAAGAGATTGTAAGAAAGCTGCACGTGTACCTGGATCTTGAAGAAGAGAAATTGCAGTATTTTTAATCTTTACAAAAGCCCTGATGCGGCCATCCATTCTTTCAAGCGGTCCATCCATTTGTCCTCAGTGGTCTTGTTATCCATTCCGTAGCCGTGTCCTCCATGAGGGTAAAGTATCATTTCGCTGAATATCTTATATTCCTGCAGTGCCTTATAATACGCAATGCTGTTGCCCACAGGTACCAGGTCATCGTCGGCAGAATGTACCAGGAAGGCAGGAGGGGTTTGGGCAGTTACCGCCAGCTCATTAGAATAATATAATGCCTGGTTCGGATTGGCAATTTTGCCCAGCAGGTTTTCGCGGCTTCCCGTATGGGTCAGGCTGTTGGAAAAACTGATGACCGGGTAAATAAGTATAGAGA
>CAXYKQ010000330.1:0-7828 GCA_964277835.1 uncultured Edaphocola sp.
TTTTTATCAGTATGGGTTTTTTCGACAAACTGTTTAAGCGTAACAAAGAACAAGAAGAGCAAAAAGAAGTGCTTGATGAAGGCCTTAAGCAAACCAAACAAAACTTCTTTAGTAAGCTATCAAAAGCCATAGCCGGTAAAAGTGAAGTAGACGAAGAGTTACTGGACAACCTGGAGGAAGCGCTGATCAGTGCCGATGTGGGCCTGGATACCACGGTTACCATCATCAAAAATATTGAAGCCCGCGTAGCTAAAGATAAATATGTGAGCACAGCCGAGCTTAACAATATACTCCAGGAAGAAATTGCCAATATCCTGACCGATTCCGGATCTGCTGAATATAAGACTTACAATACGCCTTTAGATAAGCAACCTTACGTAATACTGGTGGTCGGGGTAAATGGGGTAGGCAAGACGACTACGATCGGTAAGCTGGCCTATAACTTTAAAAAGAATGGCAAGTCTGTTTTGCTCGGTGCAGCAGATACCTTCAGAGCTGCAGCCGTGGACCAGTTAACGATCTGGAGCGACAGAGTAGGAGTGCCTATTGTAAAAAAAGAAATGGGCAGTGATCCCAGTTCTGTAGCCTATGATACCATAGTGAGCGGTTTAGCCCGTAATTCAGATGTTATTATAATAGATACTGCGGGAAGATTACACAATAAGGCACACCTGATGGAAGAGTTGAGCAAGATAAAGCGCTCTATTTCGAAAAACCTGGAAAATGCACCCCATGAGGTAATGCTGGTATTGGATGGCAGCACCGGCCAGAATGCGCTGGAGCAGGCCAAACACTTTACGGCAGCGACCGAAGTTACTTCATTAGCCATTACCAAGCTGGACGGAACGGCTAAAGGCGGCGTAGTACTGGCCATTGCCAACCAGTTCAAAATACCGGTAAAATACATTGGCGTCGGTGAAAAAATGGAAGACCTGCAGGTATTCAATAAATACGAGTTTGTAGATACCCTTTTTTCCCTTGAAGGATAAGGCGTTCAATCGGTAACAATAATTTTATATGCTATCCCTTTTTTGATTTAAAAGAATTGTAATTTTGCGTTCTGAACAAAAAATTATAGTTCAATTTTTACACATTTCTTTTATGAAGCATATTTTACTGCTATCGGTAATCTCTTCTTTTTCGGTCATTGCGCAGGCGCAAACCGCATTGGTAAGAGGAGTTATCCAAAACAAAGAAAACAATGCTCCGATTGCTGAAGCAGACGTTACTCTTCCCGAATTAAAATTATTAAAAGTTACAGACGCCGACGGTCGCTTCGCTTTTAGCCAGGTGCCCTACGGTTCTTATCAATTAGTGGTGGCTACATCTGCCACTAAGAAAGATACAGTAATGATCAATGTCAACCAGGAGGTGGTAGATCTTGGCGCATATACTTTTGCAGTGGACTTAGCGGCGGTAAGTTTTACGACCGGCCAGACGCCGACGATCGCCCTGGAAGACAATTTTTCTGAAAGTGATGAAGACGGCGTTAGCGGCCAGAATGTATCCGGTGTTTTAACGGCGTCAAGAGATCCCTACATGGCTGCGGCTTCCTTCACCTTCGGACCGATGCGCTACCAGATCCGTGGCTATAAAAGAGATCAGCTGGAAGTTTATATGAATGGTTTACCGATGAACGATGCGGAATCCGGTGCGGCTTTCTTCGGACAATGGGGAGGTTTGAATGACGCGTTCAGGAACCAAACTGTTACGTTTGGTCTGAATCCTTCCGAAGTAGGTTTCGGTGGTCTTACCGGTTCTTCTCAAATCGAAGCTACCGCTGCCGATCAACGTAAACAGACTATTGTATCTTATGCAGCCTCCAACCGTACTTACAGGAACAGGTTGATGCTTACGCATAATTCAGGCATGAATAAAAAGGGCTGGGCTTACTCTTTTGCGGGTTCTAAACGCTGGGCACAGGAAGGCTATATACCGGGTACTTTTTATGACGGGTATTCTTTCTACGCAGCAGTCAGTAAAAAATTAAACGAAAGCAACTCGATCCACTTAACCGTTTTTGGTGCACCTACCAGCCGTGGTAAAGCCATGCCTTCCACGCAGGAAGCAATGGATATCGTAGGAAGTAACTTCTACAATCCTAACTGGGGCTATATTAACGGTGAAAAGAAAAATGCCCGGATCAACAATTCCTTCCAGCCTGCTGCCATCTTGACCTTCAGGCATAATCCTGATATAAACACCCGTTGGAATACCTCGTTAGGGTTCCAGACTGGTTATAACGGCAATACAGCAATGGACTGGTATAATGCCATGGACCCGCGCCCGGATTACTACAGGAACCTTCCCAGCTACTTCCTGTACGACCCGCAGGGTGCCGACCAGGAAGCTGCTAATGCACAATTGCAGTACTTACAGCAAAATCCCGATAGGATGCAGGTGAACTGGCAACGTCTTTACGATGCCAACAGGATGAACCAAAGAACCGTGAACGGTGTTACCGGTGCGCGCTCTGTATACATTATCGGCGAAGACCGTGATGATATCAACAAATATATGTTGAGCTCTACTCTGCAAAAAGTACTGAGTCCGCATAGCAAGCTAACCGCAGGAGTGGCTGGTATTTACCAGCAAATGGAAAGCTACCGTAAAGTATATGACCTTTTGGGCGGTGATTATTATGTAAACCTGAACCAGTTCGCAGAGCGTACTTATATCGGTAATACCGACTTAAACCAAAACGACCTGAATAACCCGAATGGTATCGTTAGAAAAGGCGATAAATACGGTTATTATTACAAATCGAATTTCTATAGAGCTTATGCCTGGGCACAGGGAGAATTCACCTATAACAAAATGGACTTCTTCTTAACCGGTAGATTAGGCACTGAAGGGTTCCAGAGAAACGGTATGTACAAAATCGGTATCTTCCCGAATGACTCAGAAGGAAAATCTGAAAATTTCAACTTCCTGACTTATGCAGTTAAAGGTGGTGCCACCTACAAAATTGATGGCCGTAACTACCTCTATGTGAGCGGAAGCTACATGACAGCGGCGCCTACATTTGACAATACATTCGTATCTCCGAGAACAAGAAACAAAACAATCGATAATGTACAGTTGGAACAATATGCAACCGTAGAAGGCGGTTACCTGCTGCGTTCCCCAATGATCAGCGGCAGATTGAGCGGTTTCGTTACCGAATCCAGGAACTTAACCGATGTGAAGCGTTTTTACCACGAAGATTACCGGACTTTCGTTAACTACGTGATGCAAAATGTCAACATCCGCAACCTGGGCGCTGAACTAGCGGTGAAAGCAAAGCTGACGAATACCTTAACAGCAAATGCGGTAGCTACCTGGACCCAGGTATTCTACACCAGCAGACCAGATGTAAGTGTTTACCTGGACAATGACACGACTACACGCGTTGCCAAAAATACAGTTTACCTGAAAAACTATTACGTAGCTTCGGGTCCGCAATCTGCTTACACGGCTGGCTTGAGCTATAATTCTCCAAAATATTGGTTTGCTACGGTCAACTTCAACTACTTTGACCGTAACTATATGGAAGTTAACCCGGCCAGTAAAACAGCTGATGCAGTTGAGTTTGTTGAAAGAGGTTCTGATCAATGGAAAGCGATCCTTGACCAGACTAAATTACCGGCGTTCTACACTGTTGATATTTTTGCAGGAACTTCTATCCGTGTTAAAAATCATATCAGGAATGCGGGCAGTAATGTATACTTAAGATTAAATGCTGGGGTCAATAACGTTTTGAACAACAGGAACATTATCACTGGTGGATTTGAGCAATTGCGTTTCGATACCCAAATGAAAAATCCTGAGCGTTTTCCTCCTAAATATTTCTATGGTTATGGTGCGAACTACTTTGTCAATTTAGCCTTAGTATTCTAATCAGGATCATTTATTTGAGCATAAATAAAGACTTATAGTTTCAGCTATAAGGCTTTTTACTATTTTATTAAACCTATAAGGTTTTGAAAACCTTATAGGTTTACTATTATATCCAACTATTTCGGCTACCTACGGCTAATGCGGGAATTACTATCGGTTGCAAGAGGGGATCTCCGGTGGTGATCGCTATTAAATGGCGTACTTGGCCGGTCAAATCCGCATTGCTTAAGCACACTGGCTTTTAACCATTGAATATACTGGTTAGGTAGTTCAGCCTTGAAAAGCTGGCGTACAAAAATTGCTACAGAAGCCATTCTGTCAACCGGGCGACAGCGAATGGAGACCTCTCTACTTCAATTGTGAATGATTAATTATTAATTGTGAATGCATAAAAAAATTCACCATTAATTATTGACAATAGACAATTTAAACTGCTCCGGCATTTCCTGGATCAGTCCCGAAGCGAAAGCCTGCTTAAACAAGGTCTCAATAGCCTGGTCGCCTAAGCCCTCCAGGCTGTAACTATACTCGTTCACATACAAATTGATATGCTTACGCATCACCTCTTCACTCATTTCCTGCGCATGCATTTTAACAAATTCAGAAAGTGCTGGATAAAGTTTCCAGCTATTTTCAATACTGGCTTTTATCTGTGCCTGCACCTGCTCTTTTATTTCCCGGGAAAGATTTTTGCGGATCACGATGCCGCCTAAAGGAATAGCAGCCTTAAATTGTTCTTCCCACCAGGCACCACAATCCATAATCTTTTCAAGACCTTTATCGGCGTAAGTAAAGCGGTTCTCGTGTATGATGAGACCTGCATCATACTTCCCGGACAATACATCCTCTTCTATATCACTAAACAAAACTTCTGTTTTGTCTTTCGCTTCGGGATAAGCCAATGAAAGCAATAAATTGGCAGTGGTATATTTTCCGGGAATTGCGATTTTCGCGGTAGCAAGGAATGCTGCAGGATCATCTTTCACAACAGCATATTTTTCCTTCGTGGTGATCAATAGTGGCCCGACGCCAAAACCTAACGCACTACCACTATCCAGGAGCTCATACTGATCGGTAAGGTGTAAAAAAGCGCTGTAGCTGAGCTTTGTGATGTCTTATTTACCTTCAAAAGCCCATTGGTTCAACTGTTCCACATCTGCAAGCCTGAATTCATATTCGATACCGTTCTTATCGGGGTTTTCATGCACCAGTTGGTCAAATATAAACGTATCATTCGGGCAGGGACTAAAACCAAGCGTTAAGTGTTCCATAATCATCTTAAAAAAGCAAAGTTAATCATTAATATCTTGCTACCTTTGTTGGAGAAATTGTAAAAATGAGCAAAAAGATAATTATAGCGATCGATGGATTTTCTTCCTGTGGGAAAAGCACCCTGGCTAAAGCTTTAGCCCGAAAACTCAATTACAATTTTATCGATACCGGCGCCATGTACCGTGCTATTACCTTATACTTTATTAGAAATAATGTAAGACTGAACGATGCGGAGCATGTAGCAGAAGCACTCAGGAATATCAATCTCCATTTTGAGTTCAACGAGACGAAGGGCAAGTCGGATATGTTCCTGAATGATGAGAACGTAGAGCAATTTATCCGGGAAATGACAATAGCCCAAAAAGTGAGTGAAGTGGCAGCGATTAAAGCCGTACGTGTATTTGCCGTAAAGCAACAGCAGGTTATGGGTAAGAAAAAAGGAATTGTGATGGATGGCCGCGATATCGGTACCGTTGTGTTTCCTAATGCAGAATTAAAAATTTTCATGACCGCAGATATAGAAATCAGGGTAAAGCGCAGGTTCCTGGAAATGCAGGAGCAGCACCAGAATATAAGCATTGAAGATGTGATCAATAACCTGCAGATGCGGGATTACATAGACAGCAACCGGGAAGAAAGCCCTTTGAGACAGGCCGAAGATGCACGTGTGCTGAATAACAGTGATATGACGCAGGAACAACAACTGAATTTAGCGCTTAAATGGGTGCAGGAAGTATTGAGTATGAAAAAAGAGATGGCGAAGTAAATAGACAGGCTCGTGTCTTGCTGCGCTCGTCGCAATACGACATAAATAAATAATATATAAAGATCCCGGCTTCAAACCAGAAGCCGGGATCTTTTTGCAGAATGGTGATTTAACAAATAAAGGCTGTCCATAAATCGACAGCCTTCAAGCTAAAAGAGGATTAAAAATTAGTCGTTTTCGTTTACTTTACCCTCGATGAATTGTTTGATCCAATGGGTATCCACAGATTTTGGTCTTTCGATCGGGAAGCCCAAAGCCCTGTCCCAACATAAACCAGCCAATACACCTAAGGCGCGGCTCACACCAAAGATTACGGTGTAGAACTCTTCTTCAACCAAGCCAAAGTGTTTCAATAAAGCTCCGCTATGGGCATCCACGTTAGGGAACGGGTTCTTGATTTTACCAGTAGCGCCCAGAATATCCGGAGCAACTTCATAAATATTCCAAACCGTTTGGACCATCGGATCATCCGGACAATGCTTCTTGGCAAACTCGGCCTGCGCGGTAAAACGCGGATCAGTCTGGCGCAATACAGCATGACCATATCCCGGAACTACTTTACCTTCACTCAAAGTTCTTTTAATGTATTCAGCGATCTGCTCTTTATTAGGAGCATTAGTGCCTAACTCATTGTTCATTTCCTCGATCCATTTGATCACCTCCTGGTTAGCTAATCCGTGCAGCGGACCTGCCAGTCCATTCATACCCGAGGCGAAAGCCAGGTATGGGTCGGAAAGAGCAGAACCTACCAGGTGCGTCGCATGTGCAGAAACATTACCGCCTTCATGGTCGGCATGGATCGTTAAATATAAGCGCATCAAGGCATAGAAACCTTTATCGTTAAAGCCTAACATGTGTGCGAAGTTACCCGCCCAATCCAGCATACCATCCGGTTGAATATGATCGCCCCCTTTGTACTTACGGCGATAGATATAAGCAGCAACGCGTGGCAGTTTCGCAATCAGGTTCATACAGTCATCAAAGATGTAAGACCAATAGTCTTTCTTGCTGATGCCTTTGGCATATTCTTTTGCAAAAATTGATTCTCTCTGCAATGCGGTTACCGCGATAGAGAATTGCGTCATCGGATGCGTATTCACCGGTAATTTTTCAATTACATCAAATACATAATTAGGCACATGTGATTTACGGGCAAAGGTTGCAGATAAGTGCTCCACATCTTCCTCGCTTGGTAATTCGCCTACCAGCATCAGGTAGAATAAACCCTCTGGTAATGGCTCTGTACCACCCGGTGCTTTCGGTAATTTTTCTCTTAACTCTGGAATAGAATAACCTCTAAAGCGAATCCCTACTTCTGCATCCAAAAGAGACGTTTCTGTAATCAGCCCTACCATACCTCTCATACCCTGGTATACCTGCGCTATAGTGATGTCGCCTAATTTAGTATTTCCGTGTTCTGTAATTATTTGTTTGATATCGGCAGCTACTGAATCTGCTTTCGCTTTAAATCTATCCTTTACAATTCCCATAAAAGTTTCATGAATTTTAAATGAAAAATACTGCTGCGCATTTTCAGCGAGCGGGACAAAGTTAATGAATTAAAGTTTAAATTAAAAGCCCGAAAAGCAAACATTTGTAACATTATTGGTCAAAAGTATAGGAAAATAAAGCCTCTTTATAGCATATTGATCGAAGTATGATCCGGGAGCAGGTCCACATTTAATAGAAATTTAATGTAACATATAAAATAAATAATCAACTGAAATGCCGGTTAATTATAAAAACAAAAAAATACTGCTTCCCTAAGAAAGCAGTAGTTTAAAGCCATAATTTAATTATACTATTTGTTACGCCACACCAAATTCCCTGCGAATGACATTCAAAGCCGAACCTGCTTTAAACCATTCGATCTGTTGGGCATTATAAGTATGGTTTACATTGAATTCTTCC